>JAFGHG010000032.1 GCA_016939345.1 Candidatus Omnitrophota bacterium | reverse complement strand
CCCTACAACATACAAAGAAGTCGTAAGGCCGGACCCGAGTTTTTCAAATGATTCCGGCAAAAGATGGATAAATGCATCCCCGAACAAAGCCCCAACGGCAAAACTGACCATAAAAAGAATTATTTTTTGAAGAACTTCTTTGCGTAAAGAAAGGGTAAAAACGCCTATTAAAGAAATAAGACTTACCAAAACCACACTGCTTATGCTAAATATCCATATTTTCATAAAACAATTCCCTCCTTTTATCGAATAATCATAGCATAAGCAGGAAATTTTTCAAAAGAAAAAGCCCGTCGCTAATCGACGGGCTTTTATATTAACCCTATTTCAGCTGCTTATTGAAAACACTCAGGAAGTCTGCTCCAAAGCAAGGCGTTGTCTGCCTAATAATTTCATTAAAACCAAAGCAGCAATGGCTGTAACCATCACCCCAGCCAGTCCAGCAGCTCCTGTACTAAAAAATTCATTGGAAATTGCAGGAACAGAATAATCAGGCAAGGGGCTTAAAAAGGTCGGAGCAGATTCATGAAGAAACTGATACTTTTGAGCCACCCATTCTAAACCATCGGGCAAACCGCTGGCGAAAGGGCTCAAAACAAAGGCAATAATGCCTGCAGCTATTAAGGGAATTGCCGCAGATTTTTCTTGGGAAGCATTTGACGTTTCATAGGCTAAAGCAAGACATACTGCAATGGTAATCAATCCTTCACCTATTCCGATAAATGCGTGGACACCCCACATAGCTGTGATCACCTTCATAAAAGGGACTACTCCTGAAACCGCCAATTCGATACTGCAGGCTAATGCTGCCAGCATTACCGCTGACCAGGCGCTGAAACCTAAACCTAAAGCATAATTCAATTTAGAAGTTTGGGTTTTCTTAAAATATGCCTGGATAAGGCCTCCGATCCCTGCTCCAATAATCGCCATATTCAGGATATTAGCACCTAAAACATCGAACCCCCCGTCAGAAAAAATCAGACACTGTATTGTCACGACCAAAGCCATAGAAAGGATTCCAAAAGGAATGCCTAATAAAGCAACTGCCAGCACACCTCCAAGCAGATGACCGCTTGTGCCGCCGCTGATCGGAAAATTTATCATCTGGCCGGCAAAAATTAAGGCTGTAATAGCCGCGAATTTTCCTGCACTGGGTTTGACTTTAGAAAAAAAAGCCTTAAATGCCGCTAATCCAAGCCCAACAACGCTGATAACTGCTGTAACCGGACAAATCCCTCCTTGCAACATGCCATTGGGAATATGCATATCATACCTCCTTTATTTAAAGACCAATAGTTATGCCTGATGTAACCTTAAAATCCGGATCGGCACGGGAAATCTCAGTACCTGCACCAAAATCTAAAGTTATATTATCGTTCAAAGAATAATTAAAACCAAATAATGCACTGCATGAATTATCATGAAATTTTCTTTTTAAAACCGAATCGCCGGAAACCTCAGCAACTAAATTAATTCTTTCATTAAGTTCATATTCGACAGCTAAACCGTAAGTGAAGACGTCCTCATTATCTTCGTCCTCAAAATCCTCTTTAAAAGTATAGCCCAAATCAAGATGAAATGCAAACGGCTCCAAGGGCTTTGAAAAAATGCCATTTAATGAATATTCCGGCTTGCCAGTCCCTAACCCCCTGTCATCGTTTGCCGAGTCAGTTTTGTAACTAAAACTAAGAGAGCTATCAGGAAAAATCTCATTGTCTTTGATAAAATTGAACTTTGCGGATAAACTGATATCAAGAAGCCCGTCGCTATCACTTCCTTGCTTAGCATCGATGAAGGCATAAGGAACTTCAACTGCTAAATCTAAATTATCAAATAACCCGGCGGTGACCGCTAAACCCATCCCTACTTCATTATCAAATCCGTTTACATATTCAACCCCATACTCGAGCTCAACGCCCCCTTTGCCTACCGTTCCGGAATCGTTTGTAGATAACGGCCGGGCAGCAAAAGCAAAAGCGGGGAAAACAATCAAACTAAAGAAGAAACTAAGCATTTTTTTCATGGCTTCCTTTCTTATTATTACGATTTATAAAATCGTGTTACCAATATTAAAAAAAAATATTCAGCTCAATCTATACTGCTGGCAACCAACTCTCCGTGCTTCATTCCTTTTAAAGCGATCAGCTTATCCGCAAGTTCCCGTAATTTAGATGCCTTTCCCCTCAAGGCTATTAACTCCAGGCAATTATGGCGGCCCAAATGGACATGCTGGCTGGAAAGAATACAATCATGGTAATCGTGCTGAATATCCATGGATCTGCTTATTAGCTCGCGCTTATGGTGGTCATAAACCAATATGATGGAACCTGCTACCTCTTTGTTCTTTTCCCATTTTTCTTTTACATTATGGTTTCTGATCAGAAACCTTATTGCCTGGGAACGGTTAGGAAAACTATTGCCTTTGACAATCGAGTCAAGACTCTTTAATAATTCCTCCTCCAATGAGACACCGAAACGTTTTACACCTTTCATAAGTATTACTTTTTTTTAGATAATAACACTTAGAATTTTTTTGTCAATGATCTTTTTTATAAAAAGAAAACCCATCCCTGCAAAAGCAAGAATGGGTTTTCTATAAGATGAAATTAATTTTTATTTAACCGGCGAAGCCATATCTGAAAGGATCGCCTCTAAATCCTCTTCATGCTCGACTTCATCTTCTAATATCTCCAAAATCAGATGATAGGTGATAGGGTCCTTATCCTTAACAAAATCGAGAAGCTTTTTATAGGTCGAAATAGCACATTGCTCACCTTTGATGTTTTGCTTAAGAAGTGCTTTGGTGCTGGGATCGCTGGGTTCATCGTAACCGCAATTTGTTTCTTTTAAAAGATCTTCAGGCTTTAAAAGAGGGGTTCCTCCTAAGGTTAAAATCCTTTCTGTTAGCATTTGGGCATGTTTTAATTCCTCAACCGCATGCTCTTCTAGCTCACCAGCAACAATACCTCTCATCCTTCCTGATGCGACCTTGGCGCCGACCCAGTACTGATAATAAGCAAGCCACTCATCAGCGTAAGCTTTATTTAACATTTTAATAAGCTTTTTAACGTCTACTCCCGCAATCTCTCTGCCTTTGGTACCCATGGTCAAACCTCCTTTTTTATCTTATTTTTACGAATCTTTTGGCAAGAAACTATTACAAAACCTCCGCTGCTAAAACCCTTTAAAGGCTTTTCTACGGAATTAATATTGCCGGGCAGCTTAAATATAGTCTGGTAATAAGAAAACCTGCCAAACCCTGTGGAGTAAAGCAAGGCGGTTAATTCCTTAACTGTAAATAAATTCGCCTCCTTATAAAATACGCTTTTTTTTGTCTGATAGAATTTACCGAGAAAGCTGTCCCTGTTTATAATTGCAACAATAAGTTTGCCTTTGTCTTTTAGGACTCTCCATGCCTGGTTTAATACCCTATGCGGATCTTCAACGAATGACAATGAAACAATTATGGCCACATAATCGAAGCTATTATACCAGAAAGGAAGGTTTTCGCCAAACCCCCAGCGTACATTGACGCCTCGCCTGGATGCAATCTCAAGCATATCACGGGAAGAGTCAACCCCCATGGTGATCCCGAGAGCAGAAGCAAAACGCCCGGTTCCCACCCCTATCTCCAAACCCCTGCCTTGCTTAGGAATAACTTTCTTTAAAGCTTCTATCTCTGATAAATAAGCAAACCTGTTGCGTTCATACCAGGAATCATATTTAGAATAATACCTGTCAAAAACACTCATTACAAATCCAAATCCCCCCACCAGCCGTCATAAAATCTTTTTAGATGCTGGTAAGTCTCTTTGTCGAAGCTATTGCGTCTTACATCCTTTTCTTTAAAAGAATAACGGTAATTGGCACAATAAACCGAAAGGACATCCTTGGCGTTATTTATCTTTTTAATCATTTCCTCACAGTGTTTTTTATCCGGGCCTGAACATCTGTCGGGATGGAACTTAAGGCTTAGGCTTCTATATGCCTGGCTTATATCTTCAAGGGTCGCTGTATCATCCAAACCCAATACTTTCCGTGCTTGGTCGATCTGTTTAAAGTCTGCCATCGCTTTTAGATATTATACCTAGCCTTGATTTCCTTCTCCCGTGGGGCCGGTGCAGAATATCTCTGAATCTAATTCCATTTGGGATGCTATTATTTTCGATGAACTGAATGCATCTCGATAATTTATAAAGCTGAGATAACCCCCGGAAATGTTAGCACAATCATAACCGGACTGGATGAGCATCCTGCAGGCTATATGGCCCCTTATGCCTACTTGACAAAAAACGAATATTTTTTTTGCTTTAGGCAGCTCTTTCAGCCTCGGTCTTAACTCGTCTACGGGAATATGAATTGAATTAGGTACGTTGCCTTTTTTAACCTCTTCAGGCGTTCGTACATCCAGCAAAAAATTTTCACGGGTTATATTTTCCCAATGGACCAATTCAGTAAGGCCTCTGGTATGGTTCAAAGCTACCATTGCTGCAAGATTAATTGCATCCTTTGAGGTGCCGTAAGGAGGAGCATAACAAAGTTCCAGCTCAGACAAATCTCTTATGGTCAATCTCTGCTTAACAGCCACAGCCAAAACATCAATCTTTCTATCGATCCCCTTTTTGCCTATAGCCTGAGCACCCAGAATTATACCTGTTTCCGGTTCGTACAAAAGCTTTAAAGCCATTGCGCTGGCGCCAGGATAATATCCGACATGATCAGCAGGAAAAGTATAAACCTTATTATAAACTTTATTTTTTTCTTTTAAACTCTTTTCATTAGCGCCGGTCATGGCAGCAGTCTTGTTGAAAACTTTTACTATTGCTGTACCTATGCTGCCCTGGTATTCATCATCAATACCGAAAATGTTATGCACCGCTACCAAAGCCTGCTTTGCGGCTGGACCAGCCAAAGGAACATGCCTGACATTGCCTAAAACCGGGTCTTTGACCTCGACTGCATCACCTATAGCAAAAACACTTTCATTCGATGTCCGCATCCTATTATCAACTGAAATTCCTTTATGGGCTATTTTTAAACCTGCTTTTTCTGCCAATTGTATCTCCGGCGATACTCCTATTGCCATTATTACAATATCGGTATCTATTTTTTTACCAGATGAAGTATTGACTTTACAGCCTATACCGTCATCTTCTATGCTAACCACCTCTTCATTGAGAAATAATCTTACATCATGGGCTATGATCTCACGTTCAAGGATTACCGCCATCTCTTTGTCAAGGGGCGGCATAAGCTGGCCAGTCTTTTCTACAAGGCAGGTTTCCACGCCTCTTTCTCTTAAATTTTCGGCTATTTCAAGACCAATGAAACCAGCACCTATGACAACGGCTTTTTTCGCTTTCTTTGTGTCTATTTTTTCTTTTACGGCCTCAATATCGGCAATCGTACGCACAGTGTGTACACAATCTAAACTACTGCCTTGAAACTTAGGCCGGATAGGTTCGGCACCTGGCGAAAGTATAAGATAATCATAAGATTCTAAGTAAGTCTTACCGTTGGACAGATCTTTTACCGTCACTTCCTTTTTCTTAAGATCAATGGACTCCGCCCTGTTTTTAACGCGCACATCTATGTTAAAACGGTTCTTAAGACCTTTGGGAGACTGGACTAAAAGTTTATCTCTTTCCTTGATAACCTCTCCCATATAATAGGGAAGGCCACAGTTTGCAAAAGAAACATATTCCCCGCGTTCAAGCATGATAATATTAGCTGCCTCATCTAATCTTCTTGCTCTTGCGGCAGCTGCAGCCCCTCCGGCAACGCCGCCGACTATCAGTAATTTCATGTCTCTCCTTATCTAAAAAAGTTTTATTGTTTTAATCTAAATATATTACTTCTTTTTTAAACGAATGTGTTGATCAGGCTTTCAAGCCCGCTTTTTGGCTGGGCTCCTATAGCTTTCTTAACCGGCTTACCGGACTTAAAAACAATTAAAGTCGGTATGCTCATAACGCCGTAATTTGATGCTATATTAGGGGAATCATCGACGTCCATTTTGCATACTTTTATTTTACCTTCGTAATCTTTAGCTATTTCTTCTAAAGCCGGCCCGACCATTTGACAAGGTCCGCACCAAGGCGCCCAAAAATCCACCAAAACTGGAAGATCAGAGTCTAAAACTTCCTTCTGAAAGTTCAGATCATTAACATCTATAGCCATAATTAAATCTCCTTTCCTTAGTTCATTCCGGCTTATTTTTTTTAAAAAAATAAAGCAAATCTTCTATTACCTTCGGCTTCTTAAGACAATAACAAACCTCTTTGCCCTTTTGGCTGGATTCGACTATACCGCTGGATCTAAGAATAGAAAGATGCTGGGATATATTAGGCTGGCGGACTTTTATAAGCCTATTTATTCTACTCACGCATCTTTTGCCTTTCAGGAGTTCAGAGACTATAAGCAAACGTGTTGGGTGTGAAAAAAGCTTAAGAAAATCTGCGGATTTTTGGCAGTCATATCTTGGCATATTTACCCCCATATATTCAAAAATTCGAATATCTTTATATAATTTCTAACTAATTTTGTCAATAATTTTTTTTAATTTTTTAACAAAAAGTTTTTTGACATCCAGTTTTTAAAGTCAGCATTTACTGGCCAAAAGAACGCTCTGATGAGTACTTGAAGTTTTTTCGGCTAATAAGCCTTTCTTTAAAAGATATGAACGGGCCGCGTTCAGGGAAATTTCTCCCATACCGTGCTTGTTGCCTTCAAGGCCGTGGATTTGATCCATGACCCGAAAGCCCTCGTCAGTAAAATCAGCAAGGATCAATTTTCCCCGGGGAGAAATAATCCTGATAAACTCATCTAGTACCCGGCAGGGATTAAGAAGATGGTGCAGGACATTTACCGAAAAGACCACGTCAAAACTTTCTGCAGCAAAACTGGTCGACTCAGCGTTTTCGATCCTAAAGTCTACTTGATTTTTAAAACCGAAATGCTCGATAATTAATTTAGCAAAACCCTGCTCTTGTTCTGAAATATCAAAGGTAGTAAAGCAATAGCCTGCTTTAGCCAAGGCTAGTGTAAAATGCCCCTTTCCGGTTCCCGCTTCAAGGATCCTGCCTGAAAAAGGCTGAGCCTGTGAAAGAATAAATTCTCTTTCACTGTCTACATCATAACCAAAGCTCTTAAAAAGAGCTTTGCGTTCTAAATATTTGTTATAGTTTTCTAATATCTCTTTATTCACTATAATTTCTTTTAAAAATAATTCTAGCAGGAGCTGCTTAAAGAGTTAACTTACAAGCATAAGCCTTGGGTTGCTTTTATAGCTTCTTCCGACTTTCGCCAAGGGCTTGCCGTTAACTTTAACTACATCAGCAGTAAAATCT
>JAFGHG010000031.1 GCA_016939345.1 Candidatus Omnitrophota bacterium | reverse complement strand
AATACCCAGGGTAGAAAAACAGCTATGATCAAGGCTTTTTTTGTTTTATTTCTTTGAAAGGTAAAGAAATATATTATCAGCGGGATAAAGAAAAGTATATTCATCTGATGGTAAAGGACAGCTAAAACCTGCAGGAAAGCAATCATCAATAGCTGGTTTGTGTTTAGCATTCTATCCTTACTGCTTATGGTAAGCATCATCAGGCTAAGAAAGGCCAGAGAAGGGATATAAGTTTCAATCTGAGTTGAAAGCCGCCAGAACCCTAAGGAAAAAAGCAAAGACATGCCGGCTAAAACAGATAATACATAAGAGCTGGTTAATTTCTTGATTATGAAGAAAATTGATAAGACAGATATTGTTGAAAAAAATATGTTGTGTATTTGAGCAGCCAATATAATGTCTGTGGCCATTGACAGTTTATTGAGTAGAAGAAAAAAATTCCTTATCGATAAATTATATAAAAGATGATGAGGGTGAAAGAGGCTTGAGCCGTTTTTTGCAGATAGAGCATAGTTAATGCTGTCTCCGGTCAGAAACAGGGCTCTGGTTGAAAAGAGCAGCAAAAATACACAACCAGCCAGAAAAACAGCAATTAAGAGTGATTTTTTGTCAAACTTAAACTCCGGCATTAAATCTCATTATAGCTTAAAATATAAAACTTACAATAAAACCAAGGCTTATTTTAATATTTTACCTTATGATCCAGAAAAGGCTTGACTAAAATCATAAAAATAGTAAAATTTTACTAATTTAATTTAACTACTTTTACCTAATTTTTCATGGATATCAAAGAATTACTCCTAAAACAGGCCCGGGATTATCCTAACAAATCAGCTGTTTTTTTTGAAGGAAAATCTATAGACTTCTCTGAGCTTAAAGATAATTCCTTTAAGCTGGCTAATTTTCTTATTTCGAAAGGCCTCACCAAATCCGATAAAGTAGCCCTTTATCTATCTAATACGCCCCAGGCAATAATCAGCTTCCTTGGTATTTTTTCTTCAGGCTTGTCTGTTGTGCCTATGGATTTTATGCTGACCCAGAGTGAGATTATAACTTTTTTAAACCACAGCCAGGCCAGGGTTTTGATTACTCAAGCTAAAAAGTCAGTAGATATAGGCCGGATAAAAAAAGATTGCCCAAATTTAGAACATATAATCACAGTTGATTATAAATCAGACGATTGTTTTCTCTGGGAAGAGATAATGAGTTCAGCAAGCAGCCTAAAACCTCAAACCCAAAACCAGAACTCTGATTTAGCTGCTATTTTTTACACTTCAGGCTCTACCGGCCATCCAAAGGGAGTAATGCTTAATTACAGCCAGCTGGATAACCCAGCCTATGCAATTGATTATTTTCTAGGTATTTCAAACAATGATATTTTTTTATGCGGCGGAGTTCCTTTCTCTCACGTAGGCGGCCTGGATTATATACTGCTTACTGTTACTTTTGCCTCAAGCCTTGTGCTTATGGAGCGTTTTCATCCTTTTGAATTTTTAAAAAATGTTCAAAATTATAAGGTTACGGTTTTTTGCATTGTGCCGGCCATGTTTTTTGCCCTTTTATCTTTAAAAGAATACGAGAAGTTTGATCTATCGTCATTACGCTATGCAGTTGTATTTGGAGCCCCTTCTTCTCCGGCGGTCCTGCGGCTTTTTCACCGGGCTTATCCTAATGCTAAACTGGCTAACGGCTGGGGTATGACTGAAACCGCAGCGCCTAATACTATTTCGCCTCCCGGCGATGAAAAGATACGCAGCATAGGAAAATTTACTCCTAATGTAGAGGTAAAAATAGTCGATGAGTTTGGCAATAAGCTTGATCTGCATCAGAAAGGCGAACTATTGATAAAGGGCCAGCCTATAATGCCAGGATATTATAGGGAAAAGGATTTGACCAAAGAAGTATTCATAGATGGTGTCTGGCTTAAGACCGGAGATATTGCTTATTTTGACGAGGAAGGGCTTTATTATATTGTCGGCAGAAAAAAGGATATGATCAAAGTAGCCGGCGAAATAGTTTTTCCTGCTGAAGTAGAAGAAAAGCTTTTGACTAATCCTAAAGTAAAAGAAGCAGCTGTAATAGGTGTTCCTGATAAGATGCGCGGCGAGGTGCCCAAGGCTTTTATCACCTTAAATCAAGGCCAGAACATAGATCAGCAAGAGCTTGTAGATTTTTTGAAAGAGCATATTGCTCATTTCAAAATTCCACACTATTTTGAATTATTAGAAGAGCTTCCCAAAAACAGGACAGGAAAAATTGATAAAACAAAGCTAACCAAGGGTCTAGGGAATAGGGTTTAGGGATAAGGGATTAAAATTTCCCTAAGCCCCAGCCCCTAATCCCCAAACCCATAAAAAGAAAGAGGTTTAATTATGATGCAAAGAGATAAGCACATGGACCCAAAAGAACTATTATATTCATTGCAATTTAAGGAAGGCGATTTTGGCGATATCGCTTTAGTCAGCGGCCAGCAGCACCGGGCTCAGATGTGTCTTCAAAAATTGGAAAACCATGTAAAAAATTTTACCTTTTTAGGATACACCTTTTGGACTGGTTATTATCAGGGCAGGAAAGTTACTGTCGGTAACGGCGGTTTTTATGCTCCGGATTCAGCTTTGGTTACCGAGATATTATGCGCTGGAGGAATAGATACTTTTATCCGCCTTGGTTCATGCGGGGCCTTAAGGCAGGATATCAATATCGGAGATTACGTTTTAGTTACTGATGTTTTGCGCGGAGACGGGACCACCCGTTATTATGTAGAAGATGATTATGTGCCAAAAACAAGCGCAATAGTCAGCGATGCCATTGAAGGAGTTTTTAAACAGGCCGGCAAAGTCCACCGCGGCTGCATATGGACAACTGATGCGATTTTCAGAGAGACAAAAGAAATAGTCAATCCTTATATTGAAAAAGGAGCGATAGCTGTGGACATGGTTACATCGCCATTTGTGACAGTTGCTAACCTTAATAACAGAAAAGTAGGAGCAGTTTGTGCAGTATCGGATAACCTTATAACCGGACAGATGGGCTTTACAGATTTTCGTTTTTTTCAGGCCGAAATGAAAATGACCGATTTAGCCTTTGGTGTAATAGATAATCTAGCTAAAGTAGAGAGTAGAGAATAGTAAGAGAAGCATGGGCGAGGTTTCCTCGCCCGAATAAAATATGTAGGGGCGGGCTTGCCCCGACCCATTACAACAATAAAAGGGGCATAATATGGATATGCAGTGGGATGAAAAGGCTAAAAAAAATTTTGATGAAATAATCAGTCAGCTTCCTCAATTTCACCGCTCAATAGCTGAACAGCTGGTAAAGGAAAAATCGGAAATAATAGCCCAGGAAAGGAATGCGTCAGCCGTGGAAGCAAAGGACGTAGTCAGTGCTTTTTTCCAGGAAGTCCCTCCGGCATTCAAAGATATGATGAAGAGGCTGATGTCCAAGCAGGGTATTGATTATTCAGAATATGCCAAGGATTAAGATTTAAAGCAGAGCTAAATGAAAATAGCAGTTTTAGGTTGCGGAGCAATAGGCGGACTGATGCTGGGATTTTTAACCAGAGACGGTTGCGATGTCCGCGGAGTTGTCCGTGATTACCAAAAGGAGCCTTTAATTGAAAAAGGCCTGATTATTGCAGGTTCAGGCAAAGATCAGATTTTTAAGGTAAAAGTCGACGATAGGCTTAATGAGAATATCGATTTAGCCTGTTTTTCTACAAAAATAGATGATTTAGAAGATGTTATTCAGGCCAATAAAAGTTATCTAAAAGGGGCATTGGTTTTAACCACTCAGAATGGGATAGGAGCTGATGAGATTTTAAGCAGACACTTTGCCAAAGAAAAAATAATCACTTCTATCGTCATGTTTGGGGCAACTTTTTATTCTCCTAACAGAGTAGTCAATAATTTCGGAAACGAGATTATTGTGGGAAATTTTTTCGGCTGTAAAGTGGCAGGTCTTGAGAAAGCAGTTTCTCAGCTGAATAAATCTTTTGCTGTAACCATAGATGATGAGATAAAAGGGGCAAAATACCTAAAAGTCTTTGTTAATTTAAATAACTGCCTTGCGGCCATTATCGGTAAATCCATGCAGGAGACATTTGCTGATTTAGAGTTAGCCAACCTTAGCATACTGCTTAACCGCGAAGCCTATGAGGTAGTACTTAAAAGCGGCATCAGATTAAATAGTCTGCCTAATTATCCTAAGGAGCGGTTGCAGGGTTTGGTTTCCATGCCGGTTGAAGAAGCGGCTGCTATTTTTTCTAAAATCATAAGCGGCTTAAGCAAAGAGCCGTTGTATGGCTCGATATTACAAAGCATCAAGCGGGGCAGAAAGTCGGAAGTTGATTATATAAACGGCGAGATAACCAGATTGGCAAAAAAACATAATATTCAGGCCCCCTTAAACCAAAAAATAACCGAGCTAGTGCATAGGGTTGAAAATGAAAAGCGTTTTTTCAGCAAAGAAGAATTATTGGCTGAAATAAAAGGAGTGCTTTCTTATGAAGTGCGATAAAAAAGAATACTTGTGCGCTGATTGTAATGCAATCAAAACACCTTTTCCCAGATTAAAGGTTACCTGTCTTAAGATATACGGAGAGTGTTATCACAATTACAAAGAAGGCGATGAGCTGATTCTGGGAGATTTTACGCATCCTCCCAAACATTTCTGCCTCGGCCTTGCTCATGCTCTTTTTCCGGTTGCCTATGCTTTAAGTTTTGGAGCCAGGTTTCGCTTTATGGATAATCAGCGTTCGCTGAAAGTGACTTGTCCTGACGGCGGAAAGGCCGAATTTTTGGTTGAGGTGTTGGACAAAGAAGATAAGGTGGAATTTATACCCAAAGACCCTGATTTTAATGGACCTGACCCTAAGGATATGGAGCTTGAAGTAGTGCAGGCAAAGGGCAGATGCAGCTATAAATATCAAGTCGGAGATAAGTGGCAGGTTAAAGGCTTAAAATGTATTGATGGCTTTTGCGGAGCTGCCTGGCACACGGCTTTTCCTGCTCTTTTTGCCCTGAACTTCGGAGCAAAGTTTTTCTTTATGGATAACCCTGATTCAATTGATACAGTTACCTGCCCGGACGGCGGTAACATAGTATTTAAAGTATCACGCAAAGACACCTAGAAATATGTAGGGGCCGGGCTGGCCCCGGCCCCATACAGCAAAAATCAAGGAGCAGCAATAATGGCAAGACGAGTTGTAATCACAGGAATAGGCGTTATTAGCGGTGCCGGCGAAGATAAGGAAGAATTTTATAAAAACCTTATTGATGGAAAACCGTGCATAGAAAAAGTAGATAATTTCGATGTCAGCCTGTTCGTGTCTAAAATCGCCTCTCAGGATTTGGAATTTGACCCTTTAAACTTCGGCATAAATGACCATAAACGTATGGACAGGTATGTTCAATTTGCAATTGCCGCAGCTAAACAGGCAGTAGAAGACGCAAAGATAAATTTCCGGGAACTTGATCAGAAAAGATGCGGGGTGGTTCTGGCAAATGCCATATGCGGCACCCGCTTTATGGAAGAAGAGTTTCTTTTGGTTACTGATTGGGGGAAAAAACCAATTGACCCGAGAAAAGGCCGGCCTTATTTATATGATGCTGCCATGTTTAATACTCCCAGTGCCGAGATATCGGCAAAATATGATACTCAGGGAATCAACTGTACTATTTCTACCGGATGCACAGCCGGGACTGATTCTTTAGGCTTTGCCTATGAGCTTATCCGTGACGGCCGCCAGGATGTAATTATCTCCGGCGCCAGCGAAGCTCCTGTCACACCGATAACCTTCGGGGCTTTTGATGTGGTCAATGTCCTTGCAAAAAATAACGATCAGCCCCATAAAGCATCGCGTCCTTTTGACAATAAGCGCAACGGTTTTGTCATATCAGAAGCTTCCGGGATATTGATCTTGGAAGAGCTTGAGCATGCTAAAAAAAGAGGAGTGCCTATTTATGCCGAGGTAATCGGTTATGGAACAAGCTGCAATGCTTATCACATGACCGATCTTCCGGCAAATGGAGAACCAATGGCCAGGTGCATGGATATAGCCATAAGCGAGGCCGGTATAAAAAAAGAAGAGATAGGATATATAAATGCCCACGGCTCTTCGACAAAGCAGAACGATGCCTTTGAGACCGATGCCTATAAGCAGGTCTTCGGTGAGTTAGCTTATAAAATACCAATAAGTTCTATCAAATCGATGATCGGCCATCCTCTGGCTGCAGCTAATGCTGCCGAGAGTGTTCTTTGCTGTATGATTTTTAAACACGGCTATCTGCCTCCGACTATAAACCAGGAGGAACCTGACCCGATGTGTGATTTAGACTATATACCTAATACCAAAAGAGAGCTGATGCCGGATTTTATTCTTAAAACCAGCAGCGGGTTTTCCGGCATTCATTCATCAATTGTTTTTAAACGCTGGAAATAATTTAGTCAATAGTTAATAGTCGATAGTCCATAGTCCATAGTCCATAGTTAATATTGTATTAAGGTATAAGTTGAAAATATTGAAATCAAAAGCCACGTCTTATTTAAAACTACTATATAATACTATGGACTACGGACTACTGACTATGGACTATATGCTTAACAAAGTGAGGTTATTATGAGCGAGCGCGTAGCAATAACAGGATTAGGCGTTGTTTCACCCTGTGGTCTGAAGAAAGAAACATTCTGGGCTAATTTAAAGCGGGCCGATTCATATATAGATGAGATCAGCCGTTTCGATGCCTCTAATTATCCCAGCCGCATAGCCGGCCAGGTCCACGAGCTGGACCACTATACTCATTTATCAGGAAGACTGATAAAAAAGATCGATGTCTTTTCACATATGGCTTTGGTAGCCAGTGACCAGGCTATAAAGGATTCAAATCTTGATCTTGACAATGTTGATAAAAATCAAGTCGGAGTTTTTATGGGTAATGCCTTGGGAGGCTGGCTTTTTGCTGAGACTGAACTGCGCGACCTTTATCTTGAAGGAAGAGAAGGCATATCTCCCTATATGGCTTCAGCCTGGTTTCCGGCGGCGCCCCAGGGCCAGGTAACTATTTATTACGGGTTTAAAGGTTACAGCAAGACCATTGTTGCTGATAAAGCTTCTTCAGCTTTAGCTCTTTGGTATGCTTCAAAAACAATATTAGAAGATAAAAACGAATTTGTTCTGGCCGGTGGGATGGAAGCCCCGATAACACCCTATGCTTTGCTTTGCGCCAATTCCCGCGGAGGCCTTTCAAAAAACAACCTTACCTGTAAAAGAGCCTATAGGCCTTATGATCTGTACCGCGACGGATTTGTTCTCGCCGAAGGTGCCGGCATGACCGTGCTTGAGAAAGAATCTCATGCTTTGAGAAGGAATGCTCCGATTTACGGATTTATAAAAGGTATTGGTTTTTCATCAGACGGATACCACTATAACCGTTACCGGCCAGACTCAAAGAACCTTGAGTATGCTATTGAGGAATGCCTGAAGGATGCCCGTTGGAGCAAGCGTAATGTCCACTATATCTGCCTTGATGCTGAAGCATCAGAAATGGGTGATTATCTTGAGACCATGGCTTTAAAAAATGTTTTCGGAAAACAAATAGAAACAATTTCTTTAAGCGCGCCAAAAAGTATGTATGGCAATCTGCTTGGCGCACAAACCGCCCTTGATTTGATCTCTACTATTTTTTCCATGAAGAACTCAACAGTTCTTCCGACCATAAATTACCAGATGAGCGATCCCGACTGCGACCTTGATTATACACCCAATAAACCGGTGGAAAGGCAGATTGATAAAGCCCTGATTATTGCCAGGGGCCGCGGCGGGATAAATGTTGTCTTGGCAGTTGAGAAAGAATAATATAGTCTTATAGTCCATGGTCGATGGTCGATAGTTTATATTGTATACAGTTTAAGATAAAAAACACACTAAGAAAGTTGATTATTTTTATCTTATTTAAAAATGCAATATATTTTATAAACTACGGACTATCGGCTATGGACTAAAAAACCGGAGGTTTTTATATGGCATTAAAGGAAGAGGTTATCGGAGTTATATGTTCTACTTTGGATGTAAGCGCAGAAGAGGTAAAAGAAGACCAAAAACTTTATGATTCTATAGGAGTTGATTCAACCGAGGTTGTTGAGCTGGTTGTAACTTTAAAAAAACATTTTGACGTGCCCCTTGGAACCGATGAAGTTACTAAGTTCTCCACACCACTTGAAATCATAGCTACAATCGAGAAGAAAAAACAATAAATTCGTATCTAGTGAATAGTATCTAGTATCTTGCTTTGTTGAACAAAAAACCTAAAATAGAAGATTAAAAAATTTAATGTATTGATTGTATTTATTACTAGATACTAAACAAAATTATGAAAATTATAGATTTAAGTCTTCCCATTGACGACAAGGCTTTTGAAGTCCACGAGCTTAGAATCGACAGGACTTCGCATAAAGAAGGGGTTGAGAAGCTCAACAAGGTTCTTATGTCCCGTGGTCCCGAAAATAAAAAACTTTTTGATAAGGGCCAGAGAATCATCAAAAAGGAAGATTTACCGGATGAAGAATTTTTATCTTTAGAGATGGTTTATTCATCTGTGCACAGCGGCACCCATCTTGACTACTCATATCATTACGGCTCTAGGTCTGAAGGCAGGGATTCAAAGACAGCTGATGAAATACCTCTTGAATGGTGTTTTCATGACGGAGTTAAAATAGACCTTACTAATAAGACTGCAGACCAGGTGATAACGGCTGAAGATATTAAAACAGGGCTTAAAAAAATAAATTACGCCTTAAAGCCTTTTGATATAGTTCTTTTATATACCGGATCAGATAAAAAATTCGGCGGTCCTGAATATTTCAGCGATTATCCGGGAGTCGGCGTTTCAGCAGTTGATTTTCTCCTTGATAAGGAGATAAAGATCTTCGGTGTTGACACAATGGGCATAGACCGGCCTTATAAACATATGATGAAGGATTTTCAGGATAAAAAAGACCCGTCCTCGCTATGGCCTGTACATTTTTACGGAAGAAAACGGGAATTCATACATATTGAGAGGCTGGCTAATTTAGAGAGCCTGCCTGATCATGGATTTAAGGTAATTTGTTTTCCGGTCAGGATTCGCCAAACCGGTGCAGCCTGGGCCAGAGTTGTAGCAATTATTGATAATTAATAAGTATCTGGCATCTAGTGAATAGTATCTAGTAAAAAAATTGAGAAGCCTTTTCCAAATAAATTATTAAAAACTAGATACCAGATACCAGTAACTAGATACGATAAAAGAAGGAGGAAAAATGGCACACACAGTTAATTCCATCGTCATAAACGCACCTTATGAAAAAGTCTTTGACCTAAGCAATGACATTTCCCGCTGGAAAGAGTATTTCAAAGAATATACCGGCTCAGAAGTCATCAAAACAGAAGGCAATAAGATCACCTTTAGGTTGACTCACGAAAACGGCAACAGCTGGATTTCCTATCGTTTGCTGTTTAAAGAAGATAAATTTGCTTATGCCTCGAGAGTCGAGCCGATGTTTCCCTTCGGATATATGAAAATCATCTGGCTGTACCGGAAGGTAGAAGGCGGCGTTGAGATGACCTGGATCCAGGACTTTACAATGGACTCAAAAGCTAAATTCAGCGATGAACAGGTTGAAGGAATGATCAATAAGCATTCAGCAGAAAACTTAAAAAATTTTAAGGCCATAATCGAAGAAGAGGTCAAGGTCAAGGCTTAAACCTGCTCATTGAAAAAATAAATAATGCCTAGGACAAGTTTTTACATCTTGTGTTTGATGTTTTTTGCTCTATCCTTTGGAGTGGCAGCCATGGCAGCGCTTGTTCCTTCCATAGCCGCTAACTTCGGGGTTGAGGCAAATTATGCAGTAAGGCTCACCTGGCTATATATGCTTCCTTATGGCGTGTTTGCTTTAGTCTGGGCTCCTTTGACTAACATTTTTAAGCTGAAAAATCTCTTTCTTGTTATTTGTTTTGGCTTTTTTATCTCATCTTTGCTGTTCTGCTTTTCAAAAAGCATACACCAGGCTTTTGTTTTTCGTTTTTTAATGGGGGCCTTTGGCTGCGGGTTTGTTCCTTTGTCCCTGATAACAGTAGGAAAAGCCGTTAAAAATAAAAGCAGATCTAAATATATCGGCTCTTTGTTCGCTGTTTCCTATGTTTCTACTTTTATCAGCGTTTTCTTAAGCGGTTTTTTATCCTGGAGGATAATTTATTCTATACCGGTAGTGCTGGGATTAACGGCTTTTATTTTGGCTTTAGTCAGCCTTAATGATTTTGATTTTAGAAAAAAACAGTTTAAGATAACATACCTAGATACGCTTAAAAATAAAAAAGCTCTTTGTTTTTT
>JAFGHG010000030.1 GCA_016939345.1 Candidatus Omnitrophota bacterium | reverse complement strand
TCATATTGCTGTTAATATGCTGGCCCTTTAAGATATCAATCTCAGCGAACTGACCGAGAACAGATTCTATCAAAGTCAAATCACCAGGCTGGTAAGTGTTACGGTTGACTGTAAGCATGCTGACCATATCTCTCTGAATAGTAGTTTCTCTTGGTATATCTACCGCAGCTACAACCACCTCTACAGCCTCGCCTTCAGCCTTGAGCCTTTCCAGTACAGCCTGCTGCTGGGTCATTATATTATGGATAATCAATACAGCCATCAACCCCAAAAACAGACCAATAATGAGATTAATAGTTCTTTTGTCCACGGCTCTCCTTTTTGATTTTTAGTTTTCCAATAATTTTGAGTTTATCTCTACTTCGACTTTTGATTTAATATCTGCAATAAGATCGTCAATAGCTTCAACGCTTTTTTTCTGCCTAAGCAGGAATTCTAACTGATCATATATCTTGCTTAAAGATTCAGGTTCGCCTTTCTTTATATCCTCGATCTTGACTATATAAAAATTCTTGGTAACCGGGTCCTGGAAAATACTGGAAACCTGCCCCTTGTCCAGCAGGAGAACTACTTCCCAGAATTTTTGAAATTTTTTATTAGGCTGATAAACCATATAGCCTAAATCCCCGCCGTCTTTAGCTGACTCGGCTATTGAGCGGATTGAAGCCAAAGATGCGAAATCAGCGCCTTGAAGCAGCTCAACCAGTATCCCGGTTGCTTTGGCTTCGGTATCTACAACTATTTCCCTGACCTTTCTCTGGTTTATGTTTTCCAGGGTCTTTTTATATTCATTTTCGTAGAAATTTTCAATCTCAAGAGGTGTAATGGTGACTTTTTTAAGCACTTCGTTTAAAAGGGCCAGGTCAAGAATCTCGATCCTGGTCCTTCGGATATCCTTGGCTATATCAGGTTCTTGATCGAGCTTGCGCATCTGGGCCTCCTGGGCCAAAAGCTCTAAATTTATCATCAGATTTAAATACAACTGCTTTCCTTCTGTGCTGGAGAGATCGATCTCTTCAATATAGGGAGGTATAAAGGTCCGGTTAAGAAGGCCCAAAACCGCAACCGGGACAACCGCTTGACCGTTGTTAGCTTTTATTATAGAATCTATCTGGTCATTGAACTCTTTTTCGGTCAGTGTCCAGCCGTTTACCTTGGCCAGGATATTCCCTTCGTCCTTCTCCCCAGTTGGCAATTTATTACAGGCTGAAAACGAGATTATAAAAATGAGAACCAGGCAAAAATAAATATTTTTTTTCACAACAAGCCTCCTTAGACCTTGAAAGGTATTTTTGAAGAAAACATACAGCATTCTTAAATAAGTTTATCAGTTTAATCTTGTTAAATCAAGCTTTTTTATTAATAAAAGTATATATAATTATACTTTAGAGAGATTCGCTGTAAGCTTTTTATTGCCATTAGTCTTTTTATGGTTTAGAATGTTATCCTATGAAAAAACCGCTCCAAATAGTCCTGGATACCAGTATTTTTGTCAATCCTGATTCGCGCTATCTGTTTGGAAAAACCCCCAAAGAAGCTTTGAATAATTTTCTCGACAGCATAGCCGGTAAAAAAAGCATCTTCTGCTATATACCTCCTTCGGTGTATGAAGAGCTTATGAAGTTCCTGGAAAAAGCACCAAATCATAACAAGATGATCCTGATCAATAAAAAACCGCCGAGCTCTTATGAATCATCTATCCCGGCTATGATGGTGTATGAGTTTATAGAAGAAATGCGCCTGCGAATTAATAAAGGCCTGAGAATTGCCGAAAAATACTCGCGTAAACTCATAAACCAGCCCATAATCAGTAAAAACAACCGGGAAAAAGAAGAGGCTGTAATTAAAAGTCTGCGCCATGAATACAGGACTGCTCTTCGTGAAGGCGTTATCGACAGCAAGGAAGATTTTGACCTTATCCTTCTGGCCAAAGAGCTTGATGCAAAACTGGCAACCATAGACCATGGGCTGGTAAAATGGGCCCAAAAACTTGGAATAAACTGCATAAGCGCTGAGGAATTAAAGGAAATCGTAGGAGGAAACATATGATCTTAACCAATACCGAAAATATTCCCGGAAAAGTAATAGTTGAGCATTTTGGTCTGGTGACAGGCTCAACTGTCAGAGCCCGGCATGTGGGCGCAGATATTGCTGCCGGCTTGAAGAATGTTGTCGGAGGAGAATTAAAAGGATATACTCAACTACTTGAAGAAGCCAGAAAAGAATCTGTAAGCAGGATGCTCCGCCAGGCCCAGCAATTGGGAGCAAATGCTGTGATTAATGTGCGCTTCTCTACATCATCTATAACCCAGGGTGCTTGCGAGCTCTATGTCTACGGCACAGCTGTACGCACAGCTGACAAAGAGCCGGGAAATTAAACAAACCGATAAATGCTGCAGTTAGTACTCTTCATTATTCTGATCGTCTCAACATATTTTATAGGTTCAGCCATTGAAAAAAGCCACTATAAATCAATAGGTCACAGGGAACTAAAAACCATACTTATTCCGGCAGTAACCGCCAGAGAGGTGATAAGAGAAGACCGGACAATTGAAAATTCGGCTTTGGTATATGGAAGCGCTGTGATCTCTATAGATTACTTTAAAAGGATATCAGCGGCTTTAAAGAACTTTTTCGGCGGTGAGATCTCTGCTTACGAGACTGTTCTTGACCGGGCAAGAAAAGAAGCCGTTCTTAGAATGAAAGAAAAAGTCCCCACAGCCGACATAATAATCAATACAAGGATTGAGACTTCGACTATCGGCAGAACAGGCAGGAGAAATGCCATTGCCTGTGCTGAAGTCCTGGCCTATGGCACTGCTATAACCTATAAGGGTTCGGTTGAAAAGAAAATCCAGCAGGACCTGCGCTTAAGAAAAAACAACAAAACATCATTTAATGATTGAAGTGATTATCTCGCGGGTTATATCCTGGATAGATATTATGCCGTAGGCTTTTCTGCCCTTTAAGACCAGGGCAATACTTTCCTTCTTGCCTTTTAGCCTGGTAAATATCTCATGCAGCGTCTGATTAAATCCGACCTTGGTTATCGGGCGGATAAATGACTGCCAGCGCTCATCATCTGCATAAAAAAGATCGTAAATGTTTATGTATCCACTGATCTCTTTGTTTTTGAATACCGGATAACGGGTAAACCCGTACTTTTTTATTATTTCCAAAAGCTGGCTCTTATTGTCGGTGTAGTCAAAGCCTACAACCTTCTTTATAGGAATACAGACATCTTTTATTTTGTCGCTCCTGAATTCAAATACCTCCTCAATTGCCTCTTTCTCGCCCCTGTCTATGCCCCCATGCCTTTCTATCTCCTTTACAAGGAGTTTTATCTCTTCTTTGGTTACAAAGGGAGACCTGTAGATTTTTTTCTTGGCTACTGTCCTGACTAAATATCGGCTGATTTTTTCTATTGTATCGACTATGGGCAGAAACAGCCTTTCAAAAAAAGCTATCAGCGGCACCACTCTGCAGCTAAAAGTCTCTTTAAAGACCCTTCCCATATTCTTTGGTATAAGTTCGGCAAAGATAACTATAAAAGGGCTGAAGATAAAAGTTATCCATAAATTGCTCTTCTCTATCCCCAAAGCCATGAGATAAAAAGTAAGCAAACTCGAACTTATGATCACCGAAATATTTGTACCCACAAGGGTCGTGGCAAGAAACTTTTCTGGATTTAAGATAAGTTCGTATACCTTCTTGGCTCTTTTGTCGCCTTTACTCTGACGATGCCTTAGTTTTACCATATTAGATGATATGAAGCTTATTTCACTGGCGGCAAAAAATCCCTGCAGGATTATGAACATAAGACAGCCGGCTATATATAAAAAAATCATGTTTGCCTCTTAACCTTTGTTTTTTTATCATCCCCTGATAAGGTGATTATCAAGTTTACTATCCTGCGGGCTGTTGCCCTCTCTATCAAAAAATTTATTTTTACATTTTTTACAAACAAACTGTCCTTGACCACAAAATTAAATTCTTCGCCTGTCTTCGGTATTTTTTCTATTTTTGAAAGCAGAAAACCAGCTATAGTATCTTCTTCTTCGGGAATATCCAGATGAAGCTGGGCGTTTACTGTTTTTATGGCTGTCTTTCCGCTAACCTGCCACTTATCACTTCCTATCTTCTTCAAGGGCTCCTGGGGGGTTTCGAACTCATCGTAAATCTCTCCGAATATCTCTTCAATTATATCTTCTAAGGTTATCAGCCCCTCGCAGCCTCCGTATTCGTCAAGGACAATTGCCATGCGCTCATTGT
>JAFGHG010000029.1 GCA_016939345.1 Candidatus Omnitrophota bacterium | reverse complement strand
CCAGAAGATCAAAAGATCAGGTAAGTTTTTTGAATCGTATTTAATCTCATTTATAAAAGCATTGCTTCTTAATTTATCAAAATAATTTCTTATATTTAAGTCTCCCTTTAGATTAAGGCTCTGGCCCGCAATGTCTACGCTGACCTCTTTATAGCGCAGACAATCTCCTTTAGACCGGGGATTTATAGCATCCAAAGACTGTAAGCTTTCGCCAAAAATATATCTGAAATCTTCACGGTCATACACCCTCTGCCAACGGTAAGAACTTTTAGACCCGGACTCGGAATAAGTAGCAGGCTCTTGTATAAACCACATCTCCTGAAGATAAGACGAATCAGGCATGACGCCTGAAGCAGAATCTATCTTGGCCTCTAAATATTCTATATTTCCGAAAGAATCAGCGCTAAGACATCCTCCGCAATTGGAATGATAAAATGCTTCTATGGGCTTCTCGTTAAAGACAAGGATTTCGCCCCTTGTCAGGTCTACCGCTTTATCAGTTGCCTTTGTCCGGGCAGAAAGGCCATGATAGGACTGGCAGTGGACATCGGAACAAAAATCAAAAAATTTTTCTTTATGCCTGTTGCGGTTTCTTACGGCAAAGGTCCTGGCGGCTACAGCCTGGGCACAAAGAGCTTCTTCAGCCGAAGAAGCAGGTATCTCAGCAGATAAAATACCCTTAAGATAATCCTCAATGCTTAGAATATTTATCAGGATTAATTCATTTTTTACCAACAAAGCTTCTAGATCGCCCTGGTAGGCTCTATCGAGCTTTTTTTGCCAAAAATCATCCTGGCCGTAGACAATATCCAAAACATAAAAAGCAAAAGAAAGGCCCTGTTCCCTGATTGAAGAAATCGTTACTTTGCTGCTGAAATTTTTAAGCTCTTTTTTATCTTCATAACCGTATAAATATAAGCGTTTGCCTTTTCTGGCCAAGGTGTAAATTTCTCCGGCTTTACCTTGATAATCTGTGCTTTCATCTTTAATTAAAAATTGGCCCTGGCAGGAAAAAGAAAATTTATTTAAATCCTGGGCTATTGCCACCCTGACCAAAGGAGAATCTTCATCTGGACGAATTGGCGCAAATTTGACTCTTTTTCGTTTTATGGTCTTATCTTTTTCTCTGGTTTTGAAGTAATCCGGTCCTAATTTGGCTTTAGCCTCTGACAGTAAGGTTTGGATCTCTTTGTTTTGCGGGTAAAACGTAATTGCTTTGGAAAGATGGGAATAGGCTTGCTCATTATGGCCAATTTTTAAAGAACACTCGCCGAGATAGAAATTAGCTATTCTAATGCTCGAATCTACATCCAGAACTTTCTGAAAGAAATCACAAGCCTTTTTATAATCTTTTTTTAGGCGATAAATCTTGCCTGAACGAAACAATGCAATAGAGCTGTCCTTGAGTTCTATAGACCTTCTGTAGGATCTTAAAGCTTTAGAGTATTGGTTGGTTTCTTCGTGAATAAGCCCCAGATAGATATAATCCAGCCAGTTTTTATCTTTTATTCTTTCAAAAATACTCAAGGCCTTGTTGTGCTTGCCGGATAGAAAATAAAGACGGGCCAGGTATCTGGCTAGTTCATTATTTTCTTTTAACTGAGACGAATTTTCGAGTATTTCAATGGCTTTATCGTATTGGAAGGATTCTTTAAAAATTGCAGCAGCAGTCAAATAATCATCGGCTTGCGAGGGTTCTTCAAGGGCTAAAGAACTTAAAGCTAAAAAAGCTAAAATTAATATTAATGCTGATCTTAGCATAAATACAATTCTTTAAAAATCGCTGGCGATAACCGCAATGCCCCATTTTTTTGATAAGGATAAAAACTTTTCTTTGTCAAGTATTATTACCTTCTTCTTCTCTAAGACTAAACACGATGCTTTGATTGATTTTAACAGGTTTAAAGTTGATATCCCGACAACAGCTACGTCAAAACGTAAATCCTGATTTTTCTTGCAAAACTTTAAAACCGTACAGCCTCTTCCGGCAAGCCTGTAGGCTCGTTTTATAGTCTGATCAGTACCTTCTAAAGATTCAAGGGCAACCACAGAAGCGCCTTTTACTACTATGGTCTGGCCTATATCAAGATCTACGTAACGCCGGATCATTCTTTTACCGAAATCAATATCTTTTTGCAGGCCTTGGGAAATATTTATTCCGTTCATCACTCCTCCCTCTGCGAGATCATCACTTAAAAAAGAGGTAGAATCAAGAAATTTTAAACCCTTAAGTTCCAAAAAAGAAATGATCGAAGAAAAAATTGAGTGAGGTCTGAAGTCTCCGGCTTCGAATGCTATTTTTTTTAGCTGCTGGTCCCATTTATTTTTCTGGAAAATCCTAAGGGGATTGATCTGGCCGATCATAATGCAATCGCATATCTCTTCTTTTTCTAAGGCCTCACTGAGATCTTGAAGCTTGCAGGCATCAAGCCAGTTGACTTTATCTGCGTATTTAGCTATTGCCGGGTCGGTTTCTGATCTAAAAGCAAAAACTATTATATTAGAATGAGGACTTTTCTCTCTTATCCTCTTGGCAAGAAGCATAGGCAGGCTCCGGTTTCCGGCGATTATCCCTATTCTCATAATATTAATATTTATTAGGGTATATCCATCGCTGCTATCTTAATTATTTGGCTATTCCTCTTTTGGAAGAAGAAACAAAAGACAGCAGATTCTCTATTTCCTTCGAAGGCAAAACTTGGCTTTGGACCAGTGCTTTTGCTTTGGTAAAAGGAAGATTCTCGAAAAAAAGGATTTTTGAGGCTTTTTTTAATCCACTTATAGTTTCTCGGGAAAAGTTTGCTCTTTTAAGCCCGATAAGATTCAAGCCGCAAACTATTGCCGGATGGCCGTCGCACATCGAATACGGAGGGATATCCTGAACAACCTTAGAGCAGCCGCCGATTATTGAATGGTCGCCAATCCGGCAGAATTGGTGTATTGCTACCAGCCCGCCGATAACCACATTATTGCCTACTGAAACATAACCGGCTAAAGTGGCAGAGTTTGCAAAGATATTAGAATCTTTTACCTGGCAGTCATGAGCGATATGAGAATAGGCCATAAATAAATTATTATTACCGATTACTGTCTTGGAATCCTTATCGGTACCGGGATTTATGGTTGCGAACTCACGTATGCGGTTATTATTGCCGATGATAAGATAGCTTATCTCGCCTTTATATTTTAAATCTTGGGGAATATTGCCGATAACAGCATAAGGAAATATATGATTATTTTCGCCTATCCTGGTATATCCGAGCACATGGGCAAAAGAATCAATACGGCAGCCTGAGCCGATTTTTACATTATCACCGACAACAGCGTAAGGACCGATGATTACGTTAT
>JAFGHG010000028.1 GCA_016939345.1 Candidatus Omnitrophota bacterium | reverse complement strand
CCAGTAAAGCCAAAGACCGCTATCTATCAATAGGCGATCAGCTGGAGATAACAGCCAACTCCTGAAACAGGCAATATTTTCCGGTTCTTTACCTATATATTATAAAGCGGGAATTTTATTGACTCTGCCTTTATTTTGGTTTATGATATTCAAATAAAATCAGGCTTAGCAAGGTTGTTAGAAGAGAAAATGGCTAATCTTAACAAGATAAAAACAGCGGTTATCGGAGCAAGCGGCTTTACAGGAGAGAAGCTGGTCGAGCTTTTACTTAAGCATCCCAGGGTAGAGATATCTTATGTAAGCGCTTTGCTTGAGAAAGAATCTTCTTTTGCCGATATTTTTCCCAGGTTTAAGGGCCGTTTTGAATTGGTCTGCAAGAATCTTGACATTGACGAGGCTTCATCAAAAGCCGAAGTGGTTTTTCTGGCTCTGCCCCACAGGATTTCTCTTGGAATAGCCCCTTTATTATTGAAGAAAAAGAAAATAGTCATCGATCTTTCAGCCGATTACCGGCTTAAGGATACAAAGGTTTACGAAAAATTCTATCAGGTTAAGCATACTGATTCAGCTAACTTAAAAAAAGCTGTTTATGGGCTGCCTGAATTTTTCAGGAGCAAGATCAGGAAAGCTGATCTTATAGCAAACCCAGGCTGTTATCCAACAGCCTCGATTTTAAGTACAGCCCCTCTGCTTAAAGAACAGCTGATCAAAGATGTTATCATCGACGCTAAAAGCGGTATTACCGGTGCAGGCCGAAAAGCCTCTTTGCAGTATCATTTTGCCCATTTAGACGGAAATCTTTACACTTATAAGCCTTTTGAGCATCAGCATCTGCCGGAGATAAACCAGGTTCTTTCTCATATTGCTAATAAAAAAACAGCCGTTAGGTTTACTCCTCATGTTATACCGGCTGAAAGGGGTATATTGATAACTGTATACGCTCAGTTGACAAAAGCTTTAAAAAGCCAGGCGGTCACCGATATATATGCAAAATACTACAAAAAAGAACCTTTTATGCGTTTTTTCCCCAAGGCTCTGCCGCAGCTTAAAGATGTTATTGAAACCAATTTTTGCGATATCGGCTTCAGCCTCCAGGGTAAACATATTGTCATCGTCGGCGTTATCGATAATCTGATAAAAGGAGCATCAGGCCAGGCTGTTCAGAATATGAATATAGTCCTAGGCTGGGATGAGAGGCTTGGATTATCATGAAGCTTCCTGAAGGATTTCTTTTGTCAGGCATGCACTGCGGCCTGAAAAAGAAGAAGCTTGACCTTGGGCTTATTTATGTCTATGGTTTTGGCAAGGCAGTAGGTTTTTTCACCAAAAACCGTAACCCTTCCTATTCAATACTTTTAAGCAAGAAGAATATAAATAATCCGGTCAAAGCCATACTGGTAAACAGCGGCAATGCCAACTGCTATTCTCATCCCCGGGGCTATAAAGATACAGAAGACATCGCTGCTTCTTTGGCTGATTGCCTGAAAGTCGATAAAGGCAGTATATTGATTGCCTCAACCGGAATAATAGGCAGGAAGCTGGCTAAGGATAAGATAATAAAGAACCTGCCGGTTTTAATAAAAAGTTTAAGCAAAGACTGCGATGATTTTGCAGAAAGCTTAATGACAACAGATACCTTTGCCAAGAAAGCGCAGATTCAGCTTAAGTTTGGCCAAGGAAGATCTGCCATAGCCGGGTTTGCCAAGGGCGCAGGCATGATCTATCCTGACATGGCCACGATGCTGGGATTTATCTTGACCGACATTTTTATTCCCGGTCAGGCTTTTAAAAGAATCGCCAGGGAGGCAGTTGAGGAAAGCTTTAATTCCATAAGCATCGATGGCTGCACCAGCACCAATGACAATGTTCTGCTGATCTCAAGCCGTAAGATGATCTTAAAAAAGAAGTGTGATATCGACAGGTTTAAAATAGAACTTAAAAGGGTTTGCCTTAAACTGGCCAAAATGATAGTAGAAGATGCAGAGGGCGCCACTAAATTTGTAGAGATACTAATCAAGGGTGCAAAAACAAAACTTGAAGCTAAAAGAGCAGGTTTTAGCCTGGCCAATTCAAATCTTTTTAAATGCGCTATTTACGGAGAAAACGCCAATTGGGGCAGGATAATAGCTGCTCTGGGCCAGGCGGGAATAAAAGTAAAAGAAGATATCAAGATAAAGGCAAGCGACCTTAAGAAAAAGAATATTAGCATATCTATAGACTTAAAAAGGGGAAAGGATTCTTTCGCAGTCTACACCTCTGACCTTACTCCTGAATATGTAAAGATAAACGCAGATTATAGTTGAGTGAGACTTATGTTCACTTACTGCGTTAGTTCCATAAGTTCTGGCCTCATTAAAGGAGATGAAAAATGGTGCAGGATGCCATAAAAAAAGCAGATGTTTTGATCGAGACCCTTCCCTATATCAAAAAGTTCAATAAGAAGATATTCGTCATTAAATACGGCGGTTCGATATTAGGAGAGGAAAGAGTAAGAAAATCTGTGCTAGAGGATATTTCTTTCCTGCGTTATGCCGGTATATGTCCGATTGTCGTTCATGGAGGCGGGCCTAATATCACTGAGCGCCTGAGAGAAGAGAAGATAACCAGCCAGTTTGTCGCTGGCATGAGAGTTACCAGTAAAGAGACTTTAACGATAGTCGAGGAAGAGCTGAACAAATTAAATGATATAATTGTTTCTGAAATAAACACCCATGGCGTTAAAGCCAAGGGTTTTAAAAATTCTGACTGCCTGCTTAAGGTAGAAAAAAAAGAAAGCGAAATAGATTTGGGCTTTGTCGGACAGATCACAGACTTTAACCGCAAGATGCTTCTTGATTCTTTATCATATTCTATTCCGGTTATCTGCCCCATGGGCCTTAACGATAATAACGAACCTTACAATATCAATGCTGATGAAGTCGCTTTCTTTCTTGCTTCTGAGCTTAAAGCCGAAAAATTAGTTCTTTTGACCAATGTCCTGGGGGTCATGGGTGACCCCAGAGATGAGAATTCTTTGATATCTACCATTACCGTAGCCGAGATAGAAGAGCTGATAGAAAAAAAGACTATTGATGAAGGCATGATACCTAAAGTAAGAGCTGCAGCCGGAGCTATTCATGCCGGAGTAGGCAAGGCCCATATTGTTGATGCTAAAATACCTCATGCTCTTTTACTTGAGATATTTACCGATGAGGGTATCAGTACCGAAATCGTGCGTTAATTATTATCAGCAATTAAGCTTTCTGTATTCAGGCAATGGTTAGGGTAACGAAGCCCGTATCGTAGTTCGGTTATGGTAAGTTGTTTTTTTACGTAACCCCTAAACATTACCGAAACGGGCATCGTAACCGTTACCCTTAAACGATAAAAATTGTTATGGCTGAAAACATTAAGAAGTTATACAAGGATTATTCGCTTAATACCTATACAAGGGTAGGGCCGGTATTTGTAAAGGGACAAGGAAGCTGGCTCTGGGATGATAAGGGAAGGAAGTATCTTGATCTTTTTCCCGGCTGGGGAGTGTCAATCCTTGGGCATTGTCATCCTAAAATTACCAGGATATTAAGTAAACAGGCAGCAAAACTGATTCATCTGCCGAATAATCTTTTTTTTAAAGAACAGGTTTTTTTGGCCAGGGAGATAGTCAAAAGCACTTTTCCTTCAAAGGTATTTTTTGCCAATTCCGGGGCTGAGGCTGTTGAGGGGGCCTTGAAGATAACCAGGCTTTTTGGTGCCGGGAAAAGGCATGAAGTGATAATGATGGAGAATTCTTTTCACGGCCGGACTTTCGGGGCCTTATCAGCTACAGGACAGAAAAAATATAAACAGTCATTTAAGCCGATACTGCCTGGTTTTAGGCAATCCCTGTTCAATGATCTTGGTTCATTCAAAAAAAGCCTTTCAAAAAAGACAGTAGCTGTAATATTAGAGCTTATCCAGGGTGAGGGTGGGGTCAATGTTGCCGATAAAGCCTATATCAAGAAAGTCAGTAACATATGTAAAAAGAAAGATATACTTTTTATAGTCGATGAAGTCCAGACAGGAATGGGAAGGACAGGAAGGCTTTTTGCTTTCCAGCATTACGGCATAATACCTGATATTGTGCTCCTTTCCAAAGGCCTGGGTGCAGGAGTTCCGATTTCAGCTATAGTAGCCGGAAAAAAAGTATCCGGGCTTCTTAAGCCCGGACTGCATGCATCGACTTTTGGCGGTTCTCCGCTGGTGACTGCGGCCTCTTTAGAGGCTTTTAAAATAATAAAACAGGAAAAACTTTTGGCCAATGTGAATAAGCTAGGTTTCTATTTGAAAAAAAGGCTTATGAATTTAAAGGAGCGCTACCCGGTTATTTCTAAAATAAAGGGCATGGGTTTGATGCTTGGCATCGAGCTAAACTGTCCGGCCCAGCCGGTTTTTGCTGAGTGCCTAGAAAAAGGCTTGTTGATAAATGCTACTCAGAATACGATTCTGCGGGTACT
>JAFGHG010000027.1 GCA_016939345.1 Candidatus Omnitrophota bacterium | reverse complement strand
CCCGATGAGCAAGAGCGAATCGGGAGAACCGGTCTAGGCTTGTTAACGAATATCAGTTTTCAAATTAAAACGACCCCAGCCGGATTTGAACCGGCGCCGTCGCCGTGAAAGGGCGATGTCCTGAACCAGGCTAGACGATGGGGTCATCTACCATTCAATCACAAATCAACCAATAACTTGACAATTCTAAACACAAAAATTTTTTTGTCAATAGCTTCTGCGAAAACACTTTTTATTCTTCAGGTATTATTCTGGCGACTGTTGCCAGCTTATCTGCTTTTTCAAGATTGATTATCCTTACTCCCTGAGTGGACCTGCCTGAAACTCGGATGTCTTTGGTTTTGGTGCGGATGAGTATGCCTTTTTGGGTAATACACATTACTTCATCATCGTCCCTTACCAGAATTAAACCTTTGACTTCTCCTATCTTGGAAGAAAGTTTTATGTTAATAACCCCCTTGCCTCCTCTGGACTGGAGGCGGTATTCGCTTACTTGAGTCCTTTTTGCATAACCGTTCTCGGTAGCAGTCAAAAGAGAAAAGCCTTCTTTCTTAAGGGACTCTTCTACCAAAACCATCCCCAGGCAGATATCGCCTTTGCCCAGCTTTATTCCTCTTACGCCCTGGGACTGGCGGCCGGTGGCCCTTATGTCCTTTACTTTAAACCTTATAGAAAGGCCTTTTTTTGTAGCTAAAATAGCTTCTTCTTTATCCGAAGAAGTGCCCACGCCAACCAAGCTGTCGCCCTCGCTTAAGCCAATGGCAACTATGCCGCTTTTTCTGACGTTAGCAAATAAACCCAGGGATGTTTTTTTAACCATGCCTGATTGGGTTGTCATAAAAATAAAATGCTCGGGATCGAATTCTTTTACAGAGAGGACTGATGTTGTTTTTTCTTTGCCGGCAAGCTGCAGAACGTTTACTATGGAGCGGCCCTTGGATATCCGGGTACCGGTAGGCACCTCATAAGTCTTCAGAGGGTAGACTTTGCCTTGATCGGTAAAAAACAAAAGTGTGTCCTTGCTCGAGGCTATAAACAAATGCTCAACAAAATCGCTTTCTGCAGTAGCCATGGCAGCTACTCCTCTTCCGCCTCTTTTCTGCTGGCGGTACGTAGAAAGCGGCAGCCTTTTGATGTAGCCCGAACCTGTTATGCTTACAACCATGTCCTCCTCTACTATCAAGTCTTCAATCTCGATTTCTTCCTTCTGGGCTACAATATCTGTGCGCCTTGAATCGGCAAATTTCTCTTTTATGTCCTGAAGTTCTTCTTTTATCAACTGTTCCTGCTTTTTCTCCGAAGCCAGTATTGATTTTAAATATTCTATGCGTTTTAATAGTTCCAGGTATTCTTCGTCGATTTTTTTTCTTTCAAGGGCACAGAGCCTTTGAAGCTGCATCTCTAAAATTGCCTGGGCCTGAACATCTGAAAGCTTGAACTTCTTCATCAAGGCTTCTTTGGCATCCTGAGGGCTCTTTGATTTTTTGATTATCTCTATAACCTTATCCAAAAACTTAAGGGCGATTTTCAGACCCTCTAAAATGTGCGCTCTTCGCTCTGCCTTTTCCAGCTCAAAGCGGGTTCTGCGGGTTATGACTTCTTTTCGGAAATGAATATGATGAAAAAGCATTTCCTTCAAATTAAGTATCTGGGGCTTACGGTTAACCAGGGCTAAGATGATGGCTCCGAAAGTTGTCTCCATGCTGGTATGCTTAAACAACCTGTTGAGTATTATCTCGGCCTGGGCATCGCGCCTTAGTTCGAGAACTATTCTTATGCCGTCTTTGTCAGATTCATCTCTTAAATCAGAAATGCCTTCAACTTTTTTATTGTTTATGATCGCGGCGATCTGCTCAAGCAAAGTTGTTTTGTTAAGCTGATAAGGGATCTCGGTTATGATTATTTGGGATTTGTTTTTTTCCCGTTCAATAGTTGTTTTTGCCCTTACCGTAAGCTTTCCTCTACCTTCTTTGTACATGTTGAGGATATCGCCCTTTCCGCAGATAATGCCCCCTGTAGGAAAGTCAGGGCCTTTAATATAGCTATATAATTCCTTTATAGAAGCCTTGGGATTATTTATAAGAAAGGTTATGGCATCGCAAAGCTCTCCTAGGTTATGAGGCGGAATATTGGTGGCCATGCCCACAGCTATGCCGCTTGCTCCGTTAAGCAGCATATTCGGCAGAATCGAAGGCAGAACTTCGGGCTCAGTTAAAGAGTTGTCAAAATTAGGAAAAAAATTAACGGTTTTTTTGTCAATATCCTGAAGCAGATAATCGGTTATTCTTGACATCCTGGCTTCAGAATAGCGCATGGCTGCCGGAGGGTCTCCGTCGATCGAGCCGAAATTACCCTGGCCGTTTATCAAGGGATAACGCAGAGAAAAGTCCTGGGCCATGCGGACTAAAGCATCATACACTGCTATATCTCCGTGGGGATGATATTTACCCAGGGTTTCTCCTACAATGCGGGCACACTTCTTGTGGGGGTTGGCAAAACGCAGATGAAGCTCGTTCATGGCAAAAAGTATCCTTCTTTGGACAGGCTTTAAGCCATCGCGGATATCAGGAAGGGCTCTCCCCACGATAACGCTCATGGCATAAGAGAGATAACTCTCCCTCATCTCTTCTTCAAGGTCTTTATTGATTATTTTTTGTTTTACCGGTTCGCTCATCAGACGTCTAAATTTTTGACCTCGTGGGCATGATTTTGGATAAATTCTCTGCGCGGCTCAGCTTGACCGCCCATTAGTATTGTGAAAATCCTGTCTGCTTCTACCGTATCCTCTATAGTAACTTTAACAAGTGTGCGCTTTTGTGGATCCATGGTGCTCTCCCAGAGTTGTTCCGGGTTCATCTCTCCCAAGCCTTTATAGCGCTGGATATGCATACCTTTGGTCGCGGCTTTGCGGGACTCTTCTAAAACCTGCTTTAGGTTGTTGCATGTTGTCTTTTCTCCGGTGTCCTGATAGGTTAAAACAAACAAGTCTTTTTCTTGATCCAGGTAATCTTTGAGTGACATCCCCAGCTTAGCAAGGTCTTCGTTTATTTTGCTGATCTCATGAGATTCATATATTTCTACGTGGTCCAATTCGTCGATATCACCATAAGCAGCCAGTTCTTCGTCCGTCGCCAAAAAAATTGGTTTTTGATTTACAGAAATTTTGTGCGCCGGGTATTTCTTTTTTTTATAGTCTATGGCCCCTGCATACAGCTCAAAAGGAGCGCCTTTGCGCTTTAAGGATAACTCCAGCTGCTCTATATTGATAAGGTGGGCCAATATCTTCTCAAATTCTTTCTGAGTAAATGGTTTAACGGTCTTTGCCGACTTCTCTAATGTGGTTGCTTTTGACCCCATAGAAAAAAGTATATCATTCATCTCTTTTTCGGTGTGTATATACTCTTCCCAGTTCTTTTTCTTTATACGGAACAAAGGCGGTTGGGCGATATACACAACCCCCCCCTCAATAAGTTCCAGCATATGCCTATAAAAAAGAGTCAATATCAGGGTCCTTATGTGCGAGCCGTCGACATCAGCATCGGCCATGACTATTATCTTGTGATAACGCAGTTTGGACATGTCAAAATCAGAGCCTACGCCGGTACCTAAAGCAGATATTATAGTCCTGACCTCTTCGCTGCTGAGGATCTTATCCAGCCTTGCTTTTTCAACGTTAAGGATTTTTCCTTTTATGGGTAGTATGGCTTGGAAATTCCTGTCTCTTGCCTGTTTTGCTGAGCCGCCGGCTGATTCTCCTTCAACAATATAAAGTTCTGAAAACTCGGGTTTCCTTTCCGTACAGTCAGCCAGTTTGCCGGGAAGATTAGCCGCATCAAGAGCACCCTTTCTTCTGGTAAGTTCTCTTGCTTTGCGGGCTGCCTCCCTGGCTCTTGCTGCAAGAATCGCTTTTTGAACAATCTTGTTTACTGTTGAAGGATTCTCTTCAAAAAAAGAACTTAGGGCCTCAAGGGCTACAGAATTGACAAGCCCGTCTACTTCAGAGTTTCCTAGTTTAGTTTTTGTTTGGCCTTCAAATTGCGGGTTGGGTATTTTTACGCTTATAACAGCACAGACTCCTTCGCGGGCATCGTCTCCAGAAACACCAGACACGTCTTTTAGCAGGTTTTTATTTTTTGCGTATTGATTAAGGGCCCTGGTCAGGGCTGTTTTAAAGCCGCTTAAATGAGTTCCGCCTTCAATGGTATTTATGTTATTAGCAAAAGAATAAATTATCTCTTTATAGCCGTCATTGTACTGAAGTGCTCCCTCTACCTGTATGCTGTCTTTTTCTTTTTGGAAGTAAATTACTTTTTTGTGTAAAGGGTCTTTGTTTCTGTTTAGATACTCCACAAAAGACACTATTCCGCCCTTGAATTTAAAAGTGGTCTCTTTGTCTTTGCGTTCGTCGGAAAGAACAATCTCTATGTCTTTATTTAAAAAAGCAAGCTCTCTTAAGCGTTGGGAAAGGATATCAAAAGAAAACTCAAGAACAGAAAATATCTGGTTATCCGGCTTAAAGGTTATTTTTGTCCCGGTTGTTTTAGTTTTACCTATTGTCTTTATTTTTGTTTTGGTGATACCCCTTTCAAAGCTCTGGTGGTAGACCTTGCCATCTCTTTTAACCTCGGCCTCAAGCCATTCGCTCAAGGCGTTAACACAGCTCACACCGACGCCATGGAGCCCTCCGCTGACCTTATAGACTCTGTGGTCGAATTTTCCTCCAGCATGTAGGGTTGTCAGCACAACCTCAAGTGCGGGTTTCTTTAGTTTTTTATGTATATCAACCGGTATGCCCCTGCCGTTATCCTCAACAGACACGCTGTTGTTGGTGTGTACTGTGACTTTTATTTTGTCGCAAAATCCAGCGCTTGCCTCGTCTATAGAGTTGTCCACCACTTCATAAACAAGATGATGCAGCCCCCTTGAGGTCGTATCACCTATGTACATCGCCGGCCTTTTTCTAACAGCCTCGATGCCTCCCAGCACCTGAATGGTTGTTGCGTCGTATTTCTGAATCTTGGTCATTGTTGTATTTTTACTTTTATGTCCTCTATCCCTATTATGCTGTCCTTTATTGTTTTCAGGATCTCTTTTTTGTGTAAGTTAAAATTATAAAGGACCGACGAAGATCCGACCCCAAAAACAACCTCTTTTTGGCCAATGCTGATTATCTGAGTTTGTTTTTTTGTATATTCGTCAAGTATCTGCGAAATCAGATTGTTAATTGTGTCCCTTTTCTGGGCATCCTGATCGATCTTCTTTAGGTAGTTTTTTATTATGTCACTTATATGTTCGGACATAAATTAAAGTTTGATGGGAAGCAGTAGGTATACATAACCCTGTTTCCTAAACACAGCTGGTTTGTCTGGCCCAAAAAAATCAAAAGAAACAAGGTCGTCATCCACGCTCCTTAAAACATCCATTAAATAGTTAGGGTTGAAACCTATTTCCAGGCTGGTGCCTTTATATTCAGCTTCCATCTCCTCTTTAACCTCCCCCATTTGGGGTGTGTTTTTCTCTACAACAACTGCACCTCTTTTTACTTCGAGCTTGATGCCCTGGTAATCGGGGGTAGATAAAAGGCTCGCTCTTTTTAAAGCAGAAAAAAGTGTTTTTCTGTCTATGACCAGCCTGTCTTTGCCTTCGGCCGGTATATACTGGGTATAATCAGGGAACTCTCCCTCTATTGGCCTGGTAAAGATCTGTGTATCTTTAAGATCAAAACCTATACGGTTTGCTTCCACTGATAAAAACAATTCTGAAATAGAATCTTTGACCAGGCGAAAGATCTCGTTTATAGCTCTTATAGGCAGAATAAAAGAAACCTTTGCGCTAACTTCGGGTTGCGCCTGGGGCAGGCTTTTTTCGACAAAAGCAAGCCTTTTCCCGTCGGTAGAAATAAGCTTTATGGTGTTTTTCTCGATTTCGAAAAGAATGCCGTTTAAAACATAGTTTACATCTTCAACCCCCACACAGAATGAGGTCAGTTTTATCATCTCCTCAATAACCTGTGAATCTAATTTTATTAGCGAAACACCCTCTGGTTCCTGCACTTGGGGGAATTCTTGAGAGTTAAGTGTGTTTATCTTAAACTCAATTTTTCCACATTTTATTGAAAGGTTGTTCTTGATCTTTTCTATTTCTAACTCTTGTGGCGGTAATTCTTTTATTATAGGAAACAGTCTTTTCATGGGAACTACAAAATCCCCTTCTTTGATAATGTCAGCCTCTAGTGTTGTTATTAGTGTTGTATCTAAATCGGTTGTTGTTAGCTTAAGTCTGTTATTGGTTGATAAAAATTTTATTCCATTTAATATAGGGAAATTCTGCTTGGTCGTTGTCGGACCCTGTATTTTTTGTAATGCAGTTACTAATGTTTCTTTATTAATCTTTAAATACATAAATAGTAGTATTAGAAGTAGTTGCTGTGGATATTGTTAATAAAAAATATTTTACCAAAATATAAGGATAAAACAAACAAAGAGATGTGAAAAAAAATTTCATAAACCTTTGATTTCCTGTGAAAGCTTGTTAATGGCGTGTTTTAGCTTTTCATTCTTTGTTAAATCATCCTTTATTTTTTTATGAGCGTAAAGTATGGTTGTGTGATGTTTGGCGCCGAAGACGCCACCTATTTCTGGCAAAGAAAGATCTGTCAGCTCTCTGATCAGATACATTGCTATTTGACGCGGAAAGACGAGGTTTTTGCTTCTTTTGCTTTTTTTAAGCTCTTCTTTGTTGATGCTGAAGTAGTCAGCTACCTTTTCTAATATGCCGACGGGGGTGATGGCCTTGTATATCTCTTTAACCATATCTTTAAGTATATCTTTGGCAAGGGTTAAGGTTATCGGCTTGTCCTCTATTAAGGAATAGGCTATTATCCTGACCAAAGCCCCTTCCAGCTCGCGGATATTAGTGGTAATGTTTTTGGCTATAAAGTGCACAACATCTATGTCTATTTTTATTGGGTCCTTTTCCAGTTTTTTTAACAATATGGCAACCCTGGTTTCAAAATCAGGAGGCTGTATGTCCACCACCAGCCCCCAGTTAAAACGAGAAACTAGTCGCTCCTCCAGCTTAGGAATTTCTTTTGGGGGCCTGTCACACGAGATAACTATTTGCTTGTGATAATCATAAAGAACATTAAAAGTATGAAAAAATTCCTCTTGAGCGGCCTCTTTACCAGCAAGAAACTGGATGTCGTCGATTAAAAGAATGTCAATGTCGCGGTATTTCTGGCGGAATTTATCCGTGTTGCGGTTACGTATGGAAAAAATCAACTCGTTAGTGAATTTTTCAGAAGAGATGTATTTTACTTTTAATTCTGAATTTTTAACAAGGCTTTGTTGGGCTATGGCTTGCATAACATGTGTTTTGCCAAGACCCACCCCTCCATAGATAAATAACGGGTTGTAAGACTTACCCGGGGCATTGGCTACAGCCAGAGATGCTGCATGGGCCATGCGGTTGGATGAGCCGACAATAAAATTATCAAAAGAGAACCTGGGATTAAGCCTTATGGAGTCCGATGGCTCTTCGCGAAATGTTTTTTGAATTGTTTTAAAAATCTTATTCGTTTTCCGCTTGAGTATGTTGGGGTTAACCGCAAAGCAGACATCTGTATCTTTTTGTCCTGACTCGTTAAGAGCCTGCTTGATTTGAGGCAGGTAATTAGTTTCTACCCAAGTTTTAAAAAACCCATCCGGGGCTTCCAAAAGCAAAGAAGAGCCGTTTTTTTTTGCCTGCAAAGGCGCGATCCAGGTGTCAAAGGAGGTTTCACCTAAAATATTTCTTAGTTTTTCTTTGCAGTTTTGCCAGCTCTGTTCGCTCATATTCGTTAAGGATTCACACAATTCACAGCATATTCACACTGGGGAAAGCCTTGTTTTAACACCCCTTTAAAAACTGGTATCAGAACTTAAAGTGAAGCCTGATTTAACATAAAAAAGTGAAGAACTAAACTTGAGGGCGGAATTAATTATACCGCATATTTTTTTCTTTGCAATAATTTTCGTTAAATATAAAAATAAATAAGATTAATAGTTGACACTGTAAGCAATTATGTTACAATTCCATTTAATAATATTTTCATTTTTCAAGGAGGCCCCGAGTGAAGAAAAACCTAAAAACCCCCACTAATCTTAAAGGTAAACGAAGACATGGCTATAGGGCCAGAAAAAAAACCAAGAACGGGATAAAAATACTTAAAAGACGGATGAAAAAGGGAAGAAAAAAGCTTACAGTATGAGGAAAACAGCCCTTTTTCTATTGAATCTGTATTCAAAATTTTCTAAAGCTTTCCCAGCAACATGTAAGTTTTATCCTACCTGCTCAAAATATGCTTGCGATGCCTTCAGGGTCCACCCATTTTTTAAAGCATTTAAATTAACCCTCCTAAGGCTTTTGCGGTGCAACCCGTTTTCAAAAGGCGGTTACGATCCATTAATATAAAAATATGGACAAGCGCTTAATTCAAGTTTTTTTTATTACTTTTATTTTTTTGCTTCTTTGGTCATACATGTTTCCTCAGAAGCCTCCTCAGCCTTTGAACAAAGACAAACAGCTAAATGACCTTGAAGAAGAGACTATTAGTATAGAGCCTTCTGGATCCCGCCAGCAAGATTTTACAGATGACCTTGTCCCCCAGGAAGAACTACCCAAGGCTGAAATAAATAATTTATTTATAACATATTCTCCAACAGGAGGTTATATAAAATCAATTTCCTTTGGCCCAACCTCCTCCACTTTAAATTTTCAGGATATTGGTATTACCGTTGAGGATCTTAAAGTAGATTTTAATACTGAAGTAAAAGATAACTCCATAGCTTTTTCTAGTGCCTCAGGCTTGACCAAACAATTTATTTTTAAAGAAAACAGCTTGGAAATAAATTTAAACCAACCCAGGGAATCCATCCTGGTTTTCAGTAATAACCTTGACCCTGAAATAATGAACCAAAGATACCAGGAACTGTTTTATTTACAAGGCTCCTCCTCTATCAACCGAAAGTATTTTTCAGACAGGTTTTTGGGTATTTTTGGCAAAGGCGCAAAAGAAGAAATCCTTAATGATATCAAATTTGCAGGAGGCCGGGATAGATACTACACCCTATCTCTTATACCGGACGAATACAAAATCGAATGGAAAAAGCAGCAGCAAACAACCCAGATTAAAGACCGGCAGATAAAAAGTCTTAACATCCAACTTATTTTACTGAACCCATCAAAATCAATTCTCCTCTATCTTGGCCCTCAAAAGACAAGTTTTCTCAAACCTTATGGCTTAGAGGGGATAATTAACTACGGAGTTTTCCATATTATAGGCATTTTTATGGTAAAAGTCTTAAATCTGCTTTATCAACTTACTCATAACTGGGGAGCCAGCATAATTATTTTCTCTGCAATGATTTACTTTCTTTTGTTTCCTTTTACTTTTAAAAGCATGCAGGCTATGCGAAAGATCCAGCAGTTGCAGCCTGAATTAAATGCTTTAAAAGAAAAATACAAGGACAACCCTCAAAAATTTCAAAAAGAAAGCATTGAATTCTATCGCAAACACAAGATAAATCCAGCCAGTGGCTGTTTACCAATGTTTTTTCAAATGCCGGTTTTTATTGCACTTTACCAGGTAATTTTCAGGCTTTATGATTTAAAAGAAGCAAAATTTCTTTGGATAAAAGACCTCTCCTTGCCAGATAGACTTAGTAAATTACCTTTTACCCTTCCTTTACTCAATACCGATTATTTTAATTTGCTGCCTATTTTGGTGATGATTTTAGGTTTTTTTCAGCAAAAGATCTCTTCTGCAGGGACACCAGCGAAAGCAGATGCTGCAGCCCAACAGAGATCCATGGGTCTTTTTATGACTGTTTTCATTGGTTTCATTTTTTATGGTTTCCCCTCAGCCCTGGTTCTATATTGGTTTACTCAGAATATTTTTACACTTTTATTCCATTCAAGAATGTCTAAGCAAAGATTAGCATAAGCCGGAGTTTTCACGTGAAAACCTATAAGCCAGGATGTCTAAAAATACTTGCAATTTAGCAAACTTCGTGTAAAATTATATTTAAACGCTTTCTTGCGTTTTCACGTGAAAACAATAAAAGACAATGGGTAAAATTATAGGTATCTGCAACCAAAAAGGCGGTACTGGCAAAACCACCACAGCAGTTAATCTTAGCGCCTATCTTGGCTTGTCTCATAAAAAAACTCTTATAGTGGACATGGACCCTCAGGGAAATGCCACGTCAGGGGTAGGCCTAGACCTAGAAAACAAAAATTCAATATATGATGTTATTACAGGCAAAACGTCTATTGGTGATAGCATATACGAAACCCACTGGCCGCATCTTCAAATAATCCCGTCCAGCATAGAATTGACCGGAGGAGAGGTTGAATTGGTTGAAATAGAGGAAAGAGAGACTCGCCTAAGAGAAAAAATAAGGCCTATTAAAGAAAAATTTGATTATATTATAATCGATGCTCCGCCCTCACTTGGTTTATTAACTGTAAATGTTTTAGCTGCTTCGGACATGCTTATTATTCCCATTCAATGTGAATATTATGCTTTAGAGGGCGTTTCCAAACTGGTTAATACAATAGAATTGATAAAAGAGAGGCTCAATCCGGATTTAGAGATATGCGGAGTCCTGTTAGTAATGGCCGACTTTAGAACTAGACTTACTTTGCAAGTGATAGAGGAGGTTAGAAGATTTTTTAAGCGCAAGGTGTTTAATATTGTAATATCAAGAAATGTAAAATTAGCTGAAGCCCCAAGCTTTGGGAAGCCCATATGTTTTTATGATCGAAATTGTGTGGGGTCAAAAGCATATCATACGCTAGCACAAGAAGTTATAAAATATAATCTTGAAGATGAGCGGTTTGCTTATGCCAATGAAAAGCAACGCTTAGATCTGGAGAAAGAGGTAAGCACTTAACCCGGTTTGAAATTTTATTTCAGGAGGTAAAATGGATAGAAAAGTTTTAGGCAAAGGTCTGGATGCTCTTATACCCAAAAAACCATCAAGCCTGCTTCCAAAAGAATTTACTTACCTTCCTTTAAATAAAATTTTACCTGCCAAAAACCAGCCAAGACAAAACATGGCTGAAGAAGAGCTAGCAGAGCTTGCCCAGTCAATCAAACAAAAAGGATTTATACAGCCGGTTGTTGTACGGAGAAAAGATAACGGATACTACGAAATCGTTGCTGGCGAAAGGAGGTTCCTTGCCTCTAAATCATTGGGGCTCAATGAGATACCAGCTATGGTTAAGGATGTTAATGACAAAGAAGCTTTTGTCTTGGCCATAATCGAAAACTTGCAGCGTAAAGACCTAAATCCAATAGAAGAAGCTAGAGCCTTAAGCAGGCTTATTGCAGAGTATTCGTTTTCTTTGTCAGATATCGCCGAATTTGTTGGTAAGAATAAAACGACAGTTGTTAATTCATTAAGGCTTTTAAAGCTTCCAGAAAACATCCAGCAAGCCTTAATCGAAAATAAAATTACCAGAACACAAGCAAGGACGATATTGGGGATAGAAAACTTAATCGACCAAGAAAAGCTTTTCCAGCAGATCATAAGTGAAAAACTTTCAGTCAGGGAAATAGAAAAAAAAGCCAGGCTTGTTTCTAAACGAAAAAAACAGACTGATCCTTTTATCCAGGAAGCTGAAAACAGACTGCAGATGGTATTAGGCACCAAGGTCAAGATTCATAATAAAAAAAATAACAAGGGAAGATTAATTATCGAGTATTACAACCTAAAAGACCTTGAAAGGATAATCAAAAAAATAAAATGAGAGGAGCATATCATGGCTAAAGAGTCTACCCTTATTATAGTCAAGCCCGATGGTCTTAAAAAATCCTTGACCGGAAACGTTTTAAGCAGGTTATCTGAAACAAAACTAAAAATAATTGCTGCTAAAGTGGTCAAGGTCGATAAGGAGCTGGCAGATAAGCATTACCAGCATTTGAAAAGCGAGACTTTTTATCCCGAACTCACCAAATATATAACAGGTCAGATCCATGGAGAAAACAGAGTGATGGCCTTGGTTTATTGGGGGGAAGATGCCATAAAAAAGGTTAGGGCCTTGGCTGGAGCAACCAACCCTGAAGAAGCAGAACCGGTAAGCATAAGAGGAGCCTATGGCAGGATATTGACCTCCGGCCTTTTTGAGAATGTAATACATGCTTCCAGTAATTCTGCCGAGGCCGAAAGAGAAATAAAGCTTTGGTTTAAACCGGACGAGATTGTTTATGAGCTTTTCCCTTTTAAAGAAGAAACAGTCAAAGATGCCACCAGGAGGGTATGGATATGAAATCAATGACTGGATATGCAGCAGTTCACAGGAAAAATAAAACTTATTCTGTCCAAGTCATTCTTCGTTCCCTGAATTTTAAATATTTAGATATTAATGTCCGCAACCTGTCTGCCGACGATATTTTGCTGGAAGAGGCGACAAAAAGAGAGATAAAAAAACATATTCAGCGCGGCAAGATAGAAGTCTTCATTTTCATTGAAGAAACAGGCCCGAAAAAAATATTTATCGATGAGAAGACGATTTCCCGCTACATTGCCCAGGCCAAAAGCCTAGCCAAAAAATATAGAATTAAAGCAGATCTTTCCATAAGCGATGTTTTAAACTTTCCCCAAGCCATATCCTGGGAACAAAAGAAAAAAGCCCATCAAGGGTTTGTCGTTTTCGTTTTGCGACAGGCAGTTCAGGAGCTTTTAAGGTTTAAAAAAAGAGAAGGCCTGGCCATTGAGAAAGAAATGCTTTTTAACCTAAAAAAACTGGACAAAAACATCAGGAACATTAGAGAACAGAAACCAAAAATCCATGACATGGACAACGGAAAGGAGGATATAGACGAAGAACTTTCTTTGACCTCTTTTTATATTCGCAAGCTACAGGCTGATATCAAATCCGATAAGATTACCGGCAAAGGAAAATCAATAGATTTTTTGACTCAGGAAATATTAAGAGAGCTTAACGCCGCGTCAAGCAAGACCAGAAAAAAGACGCCTTCGCTTCTGATTGTTGAAGCAAAAAATTATTTAGAAAGAATAAGAGAACAAACCCAGAACATAGAGTGAAAAACCCGAACGTTTTTATTTTCTCCGGTCCCGGCGGTGCTGGCAAGACCACGCTGGTCAGCAGGCTTTTTGCAAAAAAAACCATAAAAGCCTCATGCCTTAAGGCAGTTACAGTAACCACCCGAAAAAAAAGGTTGAACGAAAAGGAAGGAGTTGACTATTTTTTTGTAAACCCCCAGGAGTTCTTGTATCTAAAAAATAAAAAGTTTTTTTTAGAAAGCCAGAAGGTCGCCGACAATTATTACGGCACTCCGAAATTGTATTATACCCTGGCCAAAAAGAAAAAAATGAACCTGATATTATGCATAGATGTCAAAGGCGGATTATATTTGAAAAGAAACCTTAAAGCTGGTAAAATGATCACCGTTTTTATTACTGCGCCCAGTCAGAGAGAGCTGAGCAGGAGGATGAAAAAACGAGAAGATGGCCGTGAGGTTTTAACCAAAAGAGTTGCTCTGGCCAAAGAAGAGCTAAGATATGCAAAACAATATGATTTTCTTATCACCAATAAAGACCTAGATGCAGCAGTTAAAAAAGCCGAAGAGATAATAGCAGCTCATCAATAAATAATCCCTACAGGACTAAGTTAATAACCAGAAACAATAAGAATTAAGAGTAATACCTAAAAGGAGGGTAGAGGCAGTGAAAGATGTAAACATACCCTTGGAGAACCTGCTTGAAGCGAGCAGGGGTTCGATTTATAAGCTTACGATCTTAGCGGCAAAAAGGGCCATGGAATTAACCGACGGACAAAAACCAATGATTGAAAAACCCGGAGAAAAAGGGCTTGATAACGCTTTAAGAGAAATAGAGGCAGGAAAGATAGTAGTTAGAAACGGCAAAGAGTAGTTTTGGCGGCGTACCCAAGTGGCAAGGGAGAGGTCTGCAAAACCTTTATGCAGCGGTTCAAATCCGCTCGCCGCCTTTAAAAATCAGTAACAGTAAAGGTAACCTGCCTGCCGGCAGGCAGGCGAAGCCCGTTTCGGTAAGGTAGTCCGGTTAGCTAAAATAATAAAGAATAAAGACGTTACCCTAACCCAACTACGAAACGGGCATCGTAACCGTAACCGATAGACGAATAATGCCGGGGTGTTGGAATTGGCAGACAACACAGACTTAAAATCTGTTGCTCCGTAAGGAGCGTGCGGGTTCAAGTCCCGCCCCCGGCAGTTTTATTTTGCCCTCGGCAAAATCAAACAGAGCAATTGAACAATAGATAATAGAACAATAGACCCGTTACTCAATTGCGGTCTATTTTCTATTGCTCTATTGTTCAAGAATTAGAAGCTGGAGCAATTAGTTTTTTAAGCCTGTCGGCCAAAGACACATGGGGTCGGAGACGGCGTGGTATGGTCATCAAGTTGAAGTAGTTGTATTGACATAGGTTTTCTTTGCTATGAATGGTTTTGGGCGATTAGCTCAGTTGGCTAGAGCACTACCTTGACATGGTAGGGGTCACAGGTTCAAGTCCTGTATCGCCCATGGTTTAATATCCATTGATAGGATCAAGAGGCTGTGAGGAGGAAAAATAACAAAAACATTGATAAAAGATGATTTTTGTGTATAATTACTTTCGCCTTTTTGCATTGTAATTTGGATATTGTTATTTGTAATTTTTTTCAATCGGGGTCGTCGATTAGCCCGGTTTAAGTCCCCTGACTGTCGATCAGGTGATCGTGGGTTCAAATCCCATCGACCCCGCCATATTAACTTGTTGGTTAGACCATAAAGGTCTGTATGAGCGACAGTATTTTTTGGGATCAAGTCCCGCCAGATGAAAGTTCCAGAGCAGACAATACCAGCTTAGACTACTATCCTACCAAAGCAATTATCTCCCTGACTTCCCGCTGCAATCTATGCTGCTGGCACTGCCGGCACAGGCTAAACCCTGAAGCAGGCATCGATGCTCCGAAAAAACTTTTGGATTATGTAATTGAAAACATTTTGCCTTTTTGTAAATCCTTAAGAATCGGTGGAGCAAACGTTGGTAAACCGCTATTAGCAGAGAATTTCAATTATTTTTTAAAGAGCTTAAATTTTCCTACGCTAAAAGAAATTCTGCTCATAACCAATCTTACCCTTTTGGACGAAGAAAAAGCCAATCTGATTTGCCAAAAAATAGATTTTATTACCGTGAGCCTTGAAGGGACAGAGGATAATTATACCTATACCAGAGGTTATCCCTGGCAGGGGTTTTTAGAAAAACTAAAGCTGCTCAGCAGAGCGCGAAGGAACTACCCCAAAAAAAACCAAATTTGCTTAACAGTGTGTACATTTCTTAAAAATCTAGATAATCTACCAAAGCTTTTAGATCTGGAAAGAGGTTTAGCAGACAAGATAGTCCTCAGGGATTTTCATGCCTGGGAAGACGATAAAAAGAAAGACCTTCTGGTGAACGACAAAGAAAGAGTCTTGGCGTTTATTGAAAGGTTTGAGAAAAAAGCAAAAGATGTAGGCATGCCGGTAGAAATCCAATTCAAAAACAGATTTATCAGCCATGATGAGAAAACTAAAAGGAAGGGCAAGATAAAAAACTGCTACTTTCCCTGGACATGCATAAGCATAGGCGAATCAGGGCAGATGTCTCCTTGTTGTTCGATTGAAGAGCTAGCCAGGCTAGTAAATTATAATGAAAATTTCCTGGATATTTGGAATTCAGAACCATTCAAAAAACTTCGCCGGACTGTAAACAGCGAAAATCCCATGCATAGCTGTTTGGTCTGCGATATCAAAACAGGCGAATTATCTATAGAAGATTTTAATAGGCTGGTTAGCAAAAAGACCGGGCTATTTAGAAAAATAATAAAAAATAAATTCTTGAGGCAGAATTTACGTTTTTTACGCAAAATCCTGCCTGAGAAATTACTGAACAGGCTTTAAATGCTGCTAAGGTATAAGATTCCATGGTTATCTGCAAAAGGCAAAGCCCTAAACCGTATTTCCGCGCAACATGTAAAACCCCGGCAATTTCCTAAAAAACATCAATTAAGCACTTAACAAAAATCTACCCCTAAAAATAAACCCAATAAAAGTTAGCACAATTTAGCATTAAATAGCCTTTATCTACTAATTTTAATTATTATTAATTTTTACACTCTTCTATTGACTTTTATATATAAAAATGGTAGATTTTTAGTAGTTATACTTTAAAACAGAGAAGGGGATATGCTAAATAGAAAGGCGCCAGCAAAGCTTATTAAATTTCCCGAAATAAAAGCTGTCAGCGAAAAAATAAAACGGCCGTTCTGGTCGGTTATGATACCAACCCATGACCGTCCAAAATACCTGGCAGAAACCTTGATAAGCGTAATAAGCCAAGATCCAGGCCCAGATGAAATGCATATTGAGGTTGTTGATAATTGTTCAAAGACAGACGAGGCAGAGAAAATAGTCAAAAATGTCGGCAATAATAGAATATCCTACTATCGTCTTGATCAAGCCGCAAGCATGAATGATAACTGGAATAATTGCATCCAGAGGGCCAGAGGTCATTGGGTTCATATTCTTCATGATGATGACTTGGTCAGGCCTTGTTTTTATGAGCGTTTTCGAAAGGCTTTATTAAAAAATCAAAACGTAGGAGCAGCTTTTTGTCGCAACCTCTGGATAGATGATGAAGGCCACTGGCAGTCGATTTCTGACCTCGAGAGAAAAACCCCTGGTATTCTTGAAAATTGGCTAGAGAGGATTGTTGAGTTTCAGAGGATACAGCCTCCCTCGATCGTAGTTAAAAGAAGCACGTATGAAGAGCTGGGCGGTTTTGCCTTAGAGATTGTCTGGGGTCTTGATTGGGAGATGTGGAAAAGAATTGCTGCCAGATATGCTTTCTGGTATGAACCAGAACCTTTGGCCTGTTATCGGCTGCATCAATCAGCCCTTTCCGTCAGCGTTACCGAAAATCAAAAACACATCTCCGATCTTATTCTGTCTATTGAAATGGGGCGTGCATATTTGCCTGCGCCTCTTTTTAAAAAATTATCCAGGAAAGCCAGAAAAAATTACTCATTGTTCGCCATAGATAAAGCTCGCTTTATGCTTAAAAGGCGTGACTTAGCCAATGTTATCCTGCAGGCCCGGGCCGCTCTG
>JAFGHG010000026.1 GCA_016939345.1 Candidatus Omnitrophota bacterium | reverse complement strand
AGCCTCAGACCAGGCGTTCCTGGGACAGGATAAAATTACAACTGCCTATTGTAGGCCAGTTGTTTTTCCTGGCATCACTTGAAAGATTGACTTCTACTATTTATATATTGCTGGACAGCGGCCTTCCAGTTGTCTATACACTTGAGGTTTCAGCAAGAAGCGTAGGAAATACCCTTTTTGAAGATAATATCCTTTTAGTTAAGGAAAGGGTCCGGGAAGGAGCCTCGCTGTCAGGAGAGTTCAGCAGGCTTCAGGTATTTCCTCTTTTGATCTCAGAAATGGCTAAAATAGGCGAGGAAACCGGAACAATGCCTAAGGTTTTTCATAAGATATCAACCCATTACCAGATTGAGATGAGCACCCGTGTGGACAGGCTAGTAGCAGCTTTTGAGCCGATGATGATAATAGTAATGGGCATAGTGATCGGAGGCCTGGTAGTATCGTTATTTTTACCATTATTCAACTTAGCCACCATAGCCAAAGGAGCTTGATCCGGAAAATAACCTAATAAAATCAGGGCTTTTACTGCATTAGGCCGGGAATTGCAGTTTAAAGCCGTTTTTTTCAAATTAGGTTGACAAAGGTAAGGTGGCGTGTTATAAACGGAAGTGTAGAGGTTGAGCTTTGCAAAGTATTGGTTTTTTTAGTAGAAAGGAGGGGATCATGAAACAAGGTTTTACACTGTTAGAATTATTGATCGTTATGGTCATCATCGGTATTTTGGCTATAATCGCTATACCAAAATACTTGGATGCTGTTGAGACTGCCCATCAAACAGCACTGGTGGCAAATCTGAAAGAGTGCCGTGAAGCTGGGTTGATGTATGCCAGCTTTTTCAACGCTGATCCCAGCGATGTAACAAGTATTGGAATTGATATCAATAATGACGGCGAATTCGAAAAAGAATATAGCAGCCAGGGTGTTGCTATTGATTGTAGTGGTGTAAGCTGGACAGATGGAACAGGAAGTTGTACAGGTACAAGCTCTGATGGTTATACCGCGGTTATAGACATTAATACCGGCGAAATCACCTGGAATTAACATCTAGGTTTAGTTTAGAAATTAATTTGTCTTGCCGTTAAAAATATTTTAACGGCAAGACATTAATTTGTTTTTATTAATAAATATTATGCAAGTAAAAAAAAGTTTAACATTACTTGAATTACTCATTGTCATGGCTATTATCGGCATTTTAGCTGTTGTAGCCATACCCAGATATACTGGAGCAAGGCTGGCAGCTGAACATTCAAAAGCCCAGCATAATGTAGCTTTGATTGCCCAGGCTGAAAAAATAGTTCAGATCCAAAGAAACGACGGTAATTATGTCAATACTTCTTCCGGCTCATTAAATGCTCACATAGGCGATCATGGCAGCGAAGCTTCTTGTCGGGCAGCTTTAGGGCCTCCAGTCGGAGCTAATTGCAGCGGAATCGACTTATCTGCAGTAGATGCGGATGAGTTATGGTCATACTCTGTTTCCGCAGCGGAACAAACAATTACCGCCACAAAACAAGATGGCCGTTGCAGCGGAGGAAGTTTCACCTATGATTTAAATGAAAATAATTTTGGCGATTTAAGTTGTCCCTGATAATACTTAAGAGGTAAAAATGAACAAGAGTTATAATCTTCGGGTAAAAAGAAGCTTTACCATGTTAGAGCTGCTTGTAGTCATGGTAATAATTGCTGTGATATCAGGTTTTGCAATACCCAGTTTTGTCAATTCAAGAAAAAAGGCAGAGGACCGCGAAGCCATTGCCATGCTTACTCTTATCAGGGCAGCTGAGGAAGTAAGGCGCATGGAACAGGGAAACTATATATCCTGCACTAATTCTGTATGCAACAATGATCCAGACGAAACCCCTGCAGGTTTAGGCCTGGATCTATCATGGGGTCAGCCCTGGACTTATACAGTATCACTTACCGGCGGAGGCTTTCAAGCAACAGCTTCAGGAGGCGGAACCGGCAACTGGTGTATTAATCAGAACATGCAAAGGCCTGATACAGCCTGTCCTTAAAACTAGTTTTTTTAATTTTTTTATGAAGAAAAAATCTTTTACTTTGGTCGAGGTTTTAGTAGGTGCAATAATACTGGCCGTATCTTTTGGCGGGCTTTTTGCAGCTTTTGTTGCGGCCAGGGCTTATGTTGACCATGCTGACCAGCGTTTAGTTTCCATAAATCTGGCCAGGAGGTTCTTAGAAGACCTTTATGATGGCGTAGGTGCTGATAAGTGGGATGATAGTTCAACAGAGCTTGGTTTAAAGACCGGCGAAGCACTGGATTCTTATAATATTGACGGTGTTAATCTTTCAAACAACACTTATGATGTCGAAAGCGTTAACCTTCATGCTTTTCGCAAGGCAACAGTAACCATAGATTTAACTTATGCAGACGGCGGAGCAGGTTATGAAGAACCTGAATAAAAAAAAAGCCCTAACATTGGTAGAGCTATTCATTGCCATGACTCTTATGGTTGCCATTGTCATGGCTGCCTTTTCTTTTGACCTTGCCAGCAGAAAATTCCTTTCTTCAAGCGAAGAAGAAACAGTCTTGCTCAATGAGCTTGGCCTTATTGTTGATTATATCTCCCGCGATGTAAGCAGGGCAACCGGTGATTTCAATAACCAAGGCCTTGGATGGCAAATGGGAAAGCTGTTTGTCAGAGTAGATGATAATAATACTCCCTGGAATTATGATGATGATGATTCGATCCAATACTCAATAGGCGGCGGACAGATCGTTAGAGCTGGGGTAGAGCAACCAGGCGGTGCACCAATCCCAAGTCATACTCTTACTACTCATCTCTCTGATGATCCTTCGCCGGATATCAGAGTAGATAGAATTAACGGGGGTGTTGGAATATCGAATCTAACCCTGGAAAACACAGTTAACCGCGTGGATTATGTGGTCACCCTGGAAGACCTCTATGGACAAGAGGCATTGTTTTTTTACCCCCTTTCTCATTCCTACTAGCCTGTCAAAGCTTTCTTTTTTTTAATTATTTCTTTGTTTAAGCCTTAATTATTGGTATAATCATAATTGAGGTCTTATTATGAAAAAAATTATTTTTTTATTTTTGGTTTTAATTTTTTTTACATCTGTTAAGTCTGATGCCGCACCCTGTTATGGAACAGAAGTCCCAGAGCAGGGTAAATTTATAGGCGGAGGCCAGACTTATGTGATTCTGAGAAGATATCTTGAGAAGGATTACGGCAAGGTCCGCTCAACTCAGCACTTTTTCCAGCTCTCCTATGGGGTTTTTGATTGGCTTTCTCTTGATCTTAAAGGCGGAGCCGGCAATATCAAGCAGCACCCGATTATAAGGGATGAAATAGACTATTCCTCTTCCTTTGCCGGAGGCTACGGCCTTAGGGCCAAGTTTTTAGATCAGGATAAATTCTCAATGGTATTTGGCTTTCAGCACATAAGCGTTCATCCTCAAAAAGCTTACATCGGCAATCAGAAAAACAAGGCTGTTTTAGATGACTGGCAGTTTTCGCTTTTAGGCTCATATGATCTTTCTTTCTGCCGGCCTTACCTGGGAGCTAAATGGGATAGAGTCGATTATATCCACTGGATCGGAGAGAACAGAAAACGGAAAATGTCAGATTTATCAAAGCTTACTGGCTTGGTTGCAGGTTTTGATATACCGGTCAATGATAAAGTTTTTTTTAACCTTGAAGGCCAGGCCTTTGACGGTGAAGCTTTTTCTTTTGCCCTTAACTATAAGTTTTAGTGATCGAAAAAAACAAAGACCAATTTCTTTCCTACCTTGAAGATACCTCGAATCTAAAAGGAAACGCTCAAAAAGTCTATATTCCTCAAAACAAAGATGAGCTGGATTCCTGCCTTAAGTCCCTGGTTGATAAGAGAATGCCTGTCACTTTATCCGGAGGCCGCACAGGGACTACCGGCGGGTGTGTTCCCCTGTCAGGGGCGGTTATCTCCCTTGAGGCTTTAAACAGGGTAATTTCAGTCGATCAAAGAGAAAAGACTATTCATGTTGAGGCCGGAGCTACCTTGGAGCACATAGAGAACCAGGCTAATAAACATGGTTTAAGCTTAAGAGCCGCCTCTACTGAGTGTTTGGCTTTTATCGGCGGCGCTATCAGCACCTGCGCTTCAGGGGTGAGGGGGTTTGGTTATGGCTCAATAAGAAATTATATAAAAAGGTTAGATTTAATTTTGACCGGCGGTCAAAAGCTTTCAATAGGCAGGGGAGAGGTTTTTTCTAAAGGAAGGAAGTTTGATTTTGAATCGGGAAAACAAAGATTTTCTTTTAAGCTTCCGGGCTACATAACCCCTGGGCTTAAATCACAAGCAGGCTATTTCGTATCCGATGATATGGATTTGATCGATCTGTTTATAGGCAGCGAAGGAACCCTGGCAGTTATTTATAGCGCTGAAATAAGTCTTCAGCCTTATCCGGCATATGTTTTTGACGGCCTTATTTTTTATCCTAGCCAAGAATTGGCTTTTGAACTTATTTCTAGGCTTAAGGATAAAGCTGCAGGCAGGTTGATATCACCGGTTTCTCTGGAATTTTTCGACCAGAACTCATTAAGGTTTTTAAGGACAAAATTTCCTTATCTTCCTTCAGCCGATGCGGCTGTCTACTTTGAGCAGGAAGTAAGCAAAGAAAAAGCAGAAGAGAGCTTTCAGTCGTGGCAGGATTTACTGATTGATTCCGGCGCTTTAATAGACGACAGCATCCTTGCCGAGAGCCAAAACGAAAGAAAAAGAGTCTTTGATATCAGGCATTCTCTGCCTCAGCTTATAAATGAGTTTCTCCGCACGAAAAAGCAGCTGAAAGTATCAAGTGACATAGCGGTTCCTGATGAACATTTTTTAGAGATGTACAGCTTTTATAAGCAGTCGGCAAAAGAGTCTAATATCGATTACGTCAACTTCGGACATGCAGGCGAGTCCCATCTGCATTTTAACTTTTTGCCCAAAAATGATCAGGAATATTCTTTGGCTAGAAAGTATATGATTGAGTTTGCCAAAAAAGCTGTATCTTTATCCGGCACTATTTCAGCAGAACACGGTATAGGTAAACTAAAAAAACCCTATCTTCGATTTATGCATTCTCAGGAAGCCATCAAAGAGATGGCTGCTTTAAAAAAGTACTTTGATCCTTACTGCTTGCTTGGGCTGGATAATATTTTTGATAAGGAGCTTTTAAGCCGGGTTTAAGGATTATTTTTTCTGCTTCCTGGGATGAGTTTTAGATTATCCAGCAGAACCAGCATTAATACAGCGCCGAAAATAAGCCAGATAAGATAAAAATTTATTTTCGCTTTGACAGGCAATGCTGTTATATCTTTTTTGGGATTTATCAGAAGATAAGCCATATCGTTCTCGTATAGCTTGCCGAATCCTTTCTTTTTGAAAAAATCTATTGTCCGGGCGTTTATCGGCTTAAGCCAAATAAATATTT
>JAFGHG010000025.1 GCA_016939345.1 Candidatus Omnitrophota bacterium | reverse complement strand
CTTTAAGGTTTTTATATCTTCGCTCAACTTTAAGTTAATCCTTGATGATCTCTTGACATCTATCTCTAATTGAAAAAGCTGATCCTTTATCTGCCGTAAGACTCTTTCTATGCCGCTCTGGTAGAGTTCGTCATCTTTTTTACGCCCCTTTTGTTCAGCTGTAGAAAACAAACCTACAAAAGAAAAAGCTACACCACAGCCTATTAAAATTAAAAGCCATATAATCATATTTACAGCCTCCTAAAAATGTAATTAATGCTTATAAACCGGCGGTATTATACCACTGATTTGATAAAAAAATCAAATTAAAAAAAAGAACTAAATTTAATGTATTATTAGAATAAATGTTTGCCTACAATGGCCTCTTTTTATCAAGCTCATCCCTTTGCAGTTTCAATAAATAACTGTCTGCCTCCTCAATGCTTGTAAATATGTTCATGGACGGAAGGGCAGAAATTACGTCAAAAACTTTCTTTATCTGATGAGGAATGTTTACAACAATAAGGCTTTTACCTTTCTCTTTAATTGCTTTTTCGGTCTTAACCATCAGGCTTAAACCCATGCTGGTAATGTAAGTAACAGCACCTAAATCAAATATTATGACTTGCGGAGCTTTGGACAAAACAAGCTCGACCTTTTTTTCTAAATCAGGACAAGTTGACGAATCAATAGAACCAATTATTGCGATTTCAAAAATCCCCGGGTTTTTTTCTTTAATATTGACTTGCAGGCCCATTTAAAACCTCCTTGAAAAAACTAAGAAAAACTTGTAAAAATATTTTGTATCAGAAAAGCGCCCTGTTTTATGCCTTCTATAATAACTTTACCCAGGTGCAGATTAAAGTCAATCTTAAAATACAAACCAAGAAGCAATAGATGCAATATAAAAAAAATGCTGAAAAAAAATAAATAATTGATCAAGGATATAAAAGTGTCCCCCTTTAGTTCTCTGGCTACATAGACAAGGTGAGCGGTAAGAAAAAAACCTCCGAGGAATATGAAAATATCCTTATTTATAGCAATATTTAAAATCTTGGGTATAAAAAAATAACCAACGGTCAATAATATCAGCACTGAAGGAAAAATGTAAGATACGAAATCATTGCGAAAGAAAAATTTCTGGATTTTTTTATAAAAAATATTAAGGTCAGCAAGAAAACTATAACAGGCAAAAAGAGAAATTAGTGAAAAAATAAAGATGTTTATGTCAAAGCCTTCCCGGCTTTTAGCCTCACGCCAAAATGCTGATATAAATTCGATCAAAAAACAGAATATAATCAAAAAAAGTAAAAACTTTATCAATGTGAAAATATAATTATTTCGTACCTCTGCTTCCTGCATAAAGACCTTTCAAATTATCTCTGTCAACCCGTTCATGTAAGGCTTTAAAGCCTCAGGTATTCTGATCGAACCTCGAGCCTGCTGATAATTTTCAAGTATGGATATAACTAGCCGAGGCAAAGCCAGCCCAGAACCATTCAGTGTGTGGAGAAATAAATTTTTAGCATTTTTTTTATCTTTGAAGCGTATGTTTGCCCGCCGGGCTTGAAAATCCTCGAAATTAGAGCAGCTTGAGACTTCAAGCCATTTATCGATACCGGGGGCATAAATCTCTATATCATAAGTTTTTGCTGAAGCAAAACTTATATCAGCTGTTGCCAATGTAACTATTCTGTAAGGGAGATTCAGCAGCTCAATCACCTTGCAGGCATCTTTTAGCAGTGATTCTAGTTCCGGATAAGATTGATCTGGCCTTGTAAATTTGACTAATTCCACCTTATCAAATTGGTGAACCCTCATAAGGCCGCGGGTATCGGCTCCGTAAGAACCTGCTTCACGCCTGAAACAAGAAGTATAGGCAACATATTTGATAGGCAAATCTTTTTCATCCAGTAATTCCTGACGATGTATATTGGTTACAGGGACCTCAGCCGTGGGAATTAGAAACAAGTCATCATCCTTCAGCTTATACATGTCTTCTTCAAGATTAGGAAGCTGGCCAGTACCCTCCATGACTGACGGCAAGACCAAAACCGGCGGATAAACTTCTTTATAACCATGTTTTCCAGTATGCAAATCTATCATAAAATTAATCAGGCCCCTCTGCAACCGGGCTCCTAATCCTTTTAACAATACGAAATTTGCACCCGATAGTTTTGCCGAGCGCTTAAAATCTATAATATCCAAGGACTCTGCCAACTGGATATGGTCTTTAGGGACAAAGTCGAATTTAAAGGGGGCTATGATGGGCTGGCCTATTATATTTTTAGAGGCATCGCCTACCGGGACGCTTGGATGGGGAATATTAGGTATGCGTAAAAGAGAATTACGAATGTTCTCTTCTAGATTTTCAAAGCCGCAAAAAGAATCTAAACGGGATTTTAATTCTTTGCTGGCCTGGATTTTAGCAGTAGCATCTTTTTTTTCTTTGATCAGATTTTGTATTTCTTTGCTGATCTTATTCTGATCAGAGCGTATCTGCTCAATCTGGACTATGCTTTCGCGGTATTCTTTGTCTGAAAGCAAAAAAGAATCTAGATCGAAGCGGTAATTGCGCTTGGCCAATGATTCCTTTACTATTTCAGGGTTTTGACGGATAAATTTTATATCTAGCATGATTATTTATCATACTCAATATGAAAATTTTTTCAAGTTATTAATATTCCTTCTCCCTAAGCCGGCTTAAGCCTTTAGTATTAGCTATGAAGGAAAGAACAAAGCTTAAAATTGACCAGCTTACGAAAACTATTGCCAGTATCTGCTTAAAATAAAAAAGTTTTGCTGATGAATTGGCATAGGTGATCCAAGTAAAGATCAAAACAGTCAAAATTATATAGGCGAAATTGAAAACGAGCGCTATAAAACCTCCAAAACTTTCAACTGATCTTAAATAATAATCCTGGCTGAAGTCAGCAAAATAGGCCCCTAAACCCAGAGAAAGAGATACCATAGTAAAAGAAGAAACGGCTATTATTCCTAAGATGAGTAAAAAGGCAGTTGTCTCAAGGTTAAGCATGAAGTTGGATATTGTTATAAGGAAAACAGACAGGCCGGCGACTAGAGACATAGAAAAGATGAATTTTTCAATATATATTTTTTTCAAGGAAACAGGAGATAGCCGTATTATCCAAAAGCTCTTGCCCTCAAGGCTCCACTGGGGAAAGATAAACCTTATGCAAAGAGTAGATAATATGCAGAGTATT
>JAFGHG010000024.1 GCA_016939345.1 Candidatus Omnitrophota bacterium | reverse complement strand
TTTTTTTTCTTTTTTTTCTGGTCTTTAGCTTCATATCCAGCCAGGCATATTCAGCAGATCTTATACAACCCCAGGATCTAATCTACAAAGGAGCCTTCCGCCTGCCTGATAATGAAGGCTGGGAATACAGCGGCTATGCCATGACTTATTTTCCAAAAGGAGACCCCCAGGGCCCTGACGACGGATTTCCCGGCTCATTGTTTATACTTGGGCACGACCACCATCAAAAAATCTCTGAAGTGTCTATCCCTTTGCCGGTCATAACTGAAGAAAAAAATATTGAAAGATTAAACCGGGCCGGAACACTGCAAAACTTTCAAGATATCAGATCAGGTCTTTTCGCTTATTTAGAAATCCCGAGAGCAGGGATAGAATACCTGCCCTCAATGGATGGCCACCCTGAAAAACTTCACTTCTGCTGGGGCCAACATTTCCAGGAATTTGAGCCATCCCATGGCTATTGCGATTTAAATCTATCTAATCCTAATACACAGGGCCCTTGGAAATTCAGCGCATTCACCAATTATGTCAGCAACGACTATATATTTAAAATACCTAAAGACTGGGCTGATCAAAATACTCCTGGCCAGCACCTTGCAAGCGGACGCTTCCGTGACGGCCATTGGTCAGGCCTTGGGCCAGCATTATTTGCCTATGATCCTTTTAATGGAGGAGTTAATCCTCAAGCCCGAGAATCTTTGACAAAAATAACCCCTTTACTTTTATATGGCATTCAAAATCAGGGCGCAATTGAAATATATTCCGAAGATAATATGAAAATGAGGGACTTCAGCCCTACGGATGAGTGGTCGGGCGGAGCCTGGCTTAAAGCAGAAGGAAAATCGTCAGTTATTTTCGCCGGAACAAAGGCTGTGGGAAAATCCTGGTATGGTTTTTCAAACGGAGTTGTCTGGCCGATAGCCATAGATGAAAATACAGTTTACCCCCAAGTCCCTCCATGGCCTCACGATGGCCGGGGATGGTGGTCAGAAGCGATCAAGGCTCAAATCATATTTTATAATCCTGAAGACCTGGCAAAAGTGGCCAAGGGTCAGATAAAATCTTTTGCTCCTCAACCTTATGCCAAACTCGGCATAGACGACTGCCTCTTTGACCCAGGCTTTAATTTTGAAAGAGAAAAAAGATACCTGCTGGGGGCTGTTGCTTTTGACCAAGATAACAGGCTTCTATATATAATCGAAAGGAGAGCTGATCAGGACAGAAGCATTGTTCATGTCTGGAAAGTAAAATAAACCTGACCTTAATTCTTCTTGAAAAAAATCCATAAAAAACATAAAATATCTCTGTTAAACCACTTTTTACTAAAAACTTAAAGGAGAATCATGAAGCAATCACCGGAATTACTTAAAAGATTAGCTGAAATGCTTTCAAAATGGTGTTTGGCAGAAAATAACAGAAAGATGTATGGATTTGCTATGCCTCAGGCCCAAAAAGCCAGGGATGCCTTGTTTCCCGAAATTTCAAATGTCCTGGAATTGATTAATGAGTTTTCTTTTGTAAAAAAAGAAGATGATATACAGATAATGGGGCCAAGCCTTGAGCTGGATGCTTCCAGTCTAAAACCAAAAGGTTTAATAAAGACCATCCGTGACAGCTTTGATAAACTAAGCATAAACAGTATAACCATCAAAAAAGGACTTGGCGAAGATGAACTCGAAGCCTTGTTCAGCGGTCTCAATATGAGTCTTGAAGAACTTAAATCTCAAAACGGTATGCACGGCTTCTTGAAAAACAATAAAATCAAACATATTGAAAGCGATCAGCTGCGTTTTATGCTGGTAAAAGGCGATGAAGATATAACTATAGGCAAAAAACAACCCAAAGGAAAAGGGCCCGGTGAAGGGCCTGGCAAAGGACCCGGCGATGGCTCAGGATTAGGGCCTGGTGAAGGTCCTGGTGGCGGATCCGGCTCAGGCCCGGGGAAAGGAGCCGGTGAAGGACCGGGAAAAGGACCAGGCAAAGGAGGAGAGGGGCAAGGAGGGCTATGGGATCTGGACGACGCTCAAGTTATTGAAAAAAAAGCGGAAAGCCTTTTATCTAAGAGCTTTTCCCCGCAAGCCAAAGAACCTAAGCAGGCTGAACCCAAAATGAGCAAAAGAGAGTTTAACAACTTCTGGAAAGAGTATTTCGAGGGAAAGTCAAAAAAGGACGAGGCAGCCCAGGAAGAATTCAGCCAGCTTATTCAGATGGCAAAAGAAAAACCAAAAGAGCTGGCAAATGTTTTAAAAAGAATAGTAAAAAAACAAAAAGATATAGAAACTTATCTTGATGACCTGGATAAAAGATTATCTGAACTGGGCTTTAACTCCGATACAATAAATGATATTAAAAAAACCCTTACCAAACCTCAAAAAGTGACAATAGCCAAAGATGAACTGGAGAGGCTGAAAAAATTAGAAAAAGATTTTGACCTGACTCTTGAACAAAGAGTTGAAAATTCTATAAAAGAGATCAAAAAAATAAACAGAAAGTTAAGTGATGAAAAAGAACGCATGAACACGATCCTGCGCCAAAGCAGCCAGGGAATAATTGTAATAAACAAAGAAGGTAAAATACTTTCGCTGAATAACCTGGCTGAAAAAGCCCTTGGCGAATCCTTGAAAGAAAGTCAAAACAAATCGATAAAAGACCTTGTGGGCAAGGGCAAGGTCCTTTCTTTGACTTCAGAATGGGAAAAAGAAAACGATGAATTTACCCCGAAAGAGGTTGAAATACACTCTTGCGATTCTCAAACCAGAGACATAATCGGCGAATCATCAGCGATTGTCGAAGATGAAAACGGTAAAGCAATAGGTATGGTTTCGTCTCTGCAAAATGCGGTCCAGGAAGAAGAGCTTAAAAAACGCCGGAGCGAAATAATGGATGTTCTGGGGCATGATTTAAGGGCTCCTATCTGTGCGGCAAAACAAAATCTTTCTGTGCTTGTCGATGCACCGGGATTTATCGATAAGCTGGAGGACGTTCATAAAAACTTTTTAAATACCTGCAAAAAGAGCCTTGATAAGATGGAAAAACTTGTAAATACCATCATGGATGTAAGGCAACTGGAAACAGGCAAAATAATCCTGCGCAAAGATTTGATCAATATAAGCGATCTGGCCAAAGAAACCGTAGGTATGCTTAAATCCTGGGCAGAGGATAAAAAAATAGACCTAAAACTTGATGTTAAAGAAACCAACAATACGGTTGCTGACCCAGAAAGAATAACCCAGGTCATAAACAATCTTATAAGCAATGCCTTGAAGTTCACTCCTGAACAAGGATCAATCACTTTAAGCGTATGTCCTGAAAAAAATTCTGAATCTGGACAGGATTTGATCAAGGTTGCAGTCATAGATACCGGCATAGGTATAAGCAAAGAAGATATCAAAAGAGTATTTAAAAAATATGAACAGGTGAGCCTAAAACGGCCTAAAGGCGAAAGCGGCCTGGGACTGGGGCTTTCGATATGCCAGACAATCGTAGAAATGCACAGCGGAAAAATCTGGGCTGAAAGCGAAGAGAACAAAGGCTCAACATTTATATTCACTCTTCCAGTAAAAGCTGAAGGCCTGGAAAACAATGTATGAAGCAGCTAACTAAATTACCCTCCGGAAATAAAAGAACTACCTGTATTTATGTTAAAACTCGGGCTGGAAACGAAAAAGGTAAAATAAGCTATTCATGCTAAGAGAAAAAGCTTTTACATTGATCGAATTGATCCTTGTTGTGGCGATTGTTGCAATACTAGCCGGAGCAATGGTGCCAATAATCAGAGGTGCAAAAATAGATGCCCAGATATCACGAATGATAGAAACCGGTGAAGTCTTGTATAAGGCTTCACAGATGTTCTATTCTGATACCGGCGTGCTTCCTGCTGACACAAATGACCTTTTAGCAGATACAGGGATTGCAGGCTGGGATGGGCCTTATCTTGAAAAACCTCTTACGCGCAAAGATCACCCATACGAAGGAGTATGCTATCTGGGAAGCAACATAGTCAGAGTAGTCGGCGTAGAAGAACGCAGATATGTTTTTTACGGATTCATGAACATTGACCCGTCACTTGCCAAGAGAGTTAATGATATCGTGGAACCAGGTGAAGGGCCATTCTGGGCAGGAATAGGCACTGTTCAATATAATGCCGGCTTGCAATGGATGCGCTTTGTATATAATATTCACGTTTTTAGCCTGTAAACACAAAAATAAAGAAACCCACAGGTATATAAGAGAGTATTCTTTCGATTACACCTCCGAGGTGGCACTTCGGAGGTGTAATAATGGTTTAGGGCCAAACCAAACCCCTTATAAAGCCTTGGACAGGCCTTAGAAAAGTAGGTAATCAGGTTATATTAAAGCTGATAATAACCGCTACACCGGTAAGCTTATCAAACTACAGGTAAGAATCTTC
>JAFGHG010000023.1 GCA_016939345.1 Candidatus Omnitrophota bacterium | reverse complement strand
TGCCAAAGACGGAAATCAGGGGCAGATGTTTTTTCCGGTAGTGGCTGCAATGAGCGCTTTGGTTGATGAATCTTCGAAATTAGCAGAGAATGATGACATATCTTTATTTTTATCCCAGAGGTCTGATGCAAATAAAGAAAGGATAAAAAGGGTTAAAGACGAGCAGCTAAACCAAGATTCTTTCGTCCAGAAACTTGTTCTTGGATTATGGCATATGGTTGCAAAGAGAGATAAGTTCTATACACTTATCGCCGGATACCCGTGGTTCTCAGATTGGGGAAGGGATACATTTATCAGTTTTGGCGGGGTACTTGAAGCAGGGATGTTCGATATTGCCAAAGGTTTAATAATTGCTTTTGGAAAATTCGAAGACAGGGGAATGCTTCCCAATATTGTAACTGGTGAGCAAGCCGGAAATTATGATACAGTTGATGCTCCTTTATTATATGTTTTGGCTGTAAGGGATTATATCGAAACAACTAAAGATAAAACGATTCTAAATGAAGTTGTCGGAGAGAGAACTGTAGCGCAAGTTCTTGAATCAATAGTTACAGGCTACATGCAGGGTACCCCAAATGGAATAAAGATGGATCGTGATTCAAAATTGGTTTATTCACCGGCTCACTTTACCTGGATGGATACAAATTTTCCGGCAGCAACAGCGCGGGCTGGCTATACAGTCGAGAATAATGCCCGTTGGTACGAGGTTCTTCTTTTTGTATCTGGTATTTTAAGTAAATCCGGAAAGATGCAGTCAGCCCAGGAATTAAATTCCACCGCCCAAGAAGTAAAAGATAATTTTGTTAAATACTTCTGGATTGATGAACAGGGAGGGTATTTGGCAGATGTGTTAGTAACCAGAGAAAGCCAAGCTGCAAAAGATGCCTGTCAGGATAAAGCAATAAGACCTAATCAGGTAATTGCTGTGTTGAGCGCTGATCTTCTTAATCAGGAACAGCAGATTAAAGTGGTAACTATAGTTGAGCAGAAGCTTCTTACGCCGGTTGGACTTAGGACTTTGTCTCAGGAAACGAAGTCGCAGGATGAATTTCCTTTCCGCGGCCACTATGAAGGTCCGGAAAATGACAGCATGAACTGGCCGAATAGAAAACTTGCTTATCATAATGGAACAGTCTGGCCGCATTTATTCGGTGACTGGGCCCTTGCTTTTGTTGTTGCCCAAAGGTATTCCAAAGCGTCATTGGAGCATATAATATCTTATTTTTATCCTTTTATCGAGCACTTAGAAGAAGCCGGTATCGGGAGCATTTCAGAAGTTTTAGATGCAAATTATCCTCACTGGCCAAGAGGGTGCAGCGATCAGGCCTGGGCTGTAGCAAAGACATTAGAGGCTTATGTCAAAATCAGAAAGGCTTATAAGGCATATGAAGATAATTTAGCTGAAAATTCCAGACTGATTACAGTTTATTTTTTCATGATGTCTTTATTATTAATTTTTGTCCTTACCGCTGTTTTTTACACACAGAGGTCTGAAGATTCAGCATATTCTGAGCTAATTGAATCAGTGCAAATCGTCCTATATTTTCGGAATAATCCAAGGAATACTGATATCGGGAGGGAGCTCTCGGATTACCTCTCCGTGGCTGGTGGGTTCCGCAGAGCCTCTCCTCCCGTTTTTAATACCTTATTCCGCCTCGTAGGTGCAACTTGCACCCCCGGCGTGCAATTTGGTTTTGCCCAGGCTGATGGCAGCTCCTTTGGCGGTTTTAGGAAAGATAAACATAAGAAGAAACAATATAAAATTAAAGAAGGAGATGTATTAGTTTCTAATAACGGCATAGAAATAACAGTTAGAGAAATCCTTGGCAATCTGGTTATTTTAGTTATAAGTAAAGACAAAGATGACCCTCAGGTTTGTCATGTCCATAAGAGAAAACACCCTACCAATATTCCATATGCTTTAAAAGCTCAGGTAGAGACATCCAAGAAAAAGACATTTTTAACTATCTGGGCTCCTTCTTCAATAAGTTTTAAATTAAAAGACAGGCATTTTGAAGAATATTCCGATTCCCAGAGCTTAGAAATCGCAGCATTGTTGAGTATTTTTGCAATTTCTTTGCTTTCTTCAGTTTTGTCACGCAAGGAGATTAAAGGTTTAGCAAAAATAACTGTGGACAAGAACAAAGGTCTTTTAGAAGCTTGTGATGATACAGTGATGATTTTGGCCGAATCTGACCCAAGCCGCAGTAAATTAGGTTATGAGCCTAATTTAGAATATACCTTGTCAGATATTGCTTTAGCTAATCAAGGCCTAAATTCCTTGGATAGACAGTATTTAAATAAAGCTATAGATTTTATCTTAAAATTGAAACTGGTTCGGGGCGATCCTGATATTATAGCTGTATTGAAAAGTTTGCAGCAGCCAGATGCAATTAGCATAAGAGCCGGACCTTTTAACTATATATGGGGCTCATACCATCAAGGAGCTCTTTATCTTGATCAAAGCCTGTTTAATGACCCGGCTAATTACATAGACTTATTGCTTACCATTATCCATGAAGCCGGTGCCATGCTTGGCCGGCAACATTATGACAATGAAAGGTTTGCTTTCAGGGCCTTGATCTCGGACCAGTTTGCCGGCTTCTTCAAGAATAAGCTTATAAACCAGCAAATCACCCCCTTTACGCAAAAGACTGAAATTCTCTATCCTTTTACCTTTTCACAATTAAATGATAAACAGAAACTTCAGGTAGTTATGGCTTTGTTTAGGTGGTCAGGACAAGTAGAGCCAGTCTTACAAACACTTAATGTTCTTAAAACAGCAGTTCCTCGTGGCGACCCTGAACACCATTTATGGAGTTTAGTTGATGATGAAAGCAGTGTAGTCATGCATAAGAGAGAACCTTATTATTGGGCTGATGCACTGAGTAAAGGTCAAGCTATAGGTCCTGATAGTCCCAGGCTTAAAAACCTGCCTGCTGAACTTAGAAAAGGCATGGAGATATTTTTAGCAGCAAAAGTGTCGCAAGGCAATATCCAAAGCGTTGAGTCAGTAATATTGGCTTTGATAAATCAAGAAACAAAAGAAACAGAAGTAAAGGTTTGGACCAATTCAGCCCCAAATAATTTATCCAGCATATGGTTTAAATATCATTACCGCCAAAGACTGGGCCAAGCTGTTAGGATTTTTGGTGTGGGCAGAATCCTTATGGACTGGCTGATATATGATCAACAAAAATCAGGAAGGAAGGTAAGCCTTAATATCGGCGGACGCATAGCATTAAAATCTATGGGTTTCCCTGAAGAAAAGACCTCTTATTCTGAAATTTTAGAATACAGCAGGCTAGAAATTAAATCCGCTCATAGAAAAAGTTCCATGATAACAACCGATATTCTGGTCGGACGGGCTCTCTCAGGTGATTATACCGCTAACTCGTTATTATATGAATTAATATCAGAGCAGCCCGAGGTTATTTTCTGGAGAAATAGTTGTTTTTCTTTACCGTATCCCGATGAAAATCAGCAATTAGAGGATTCAAGTTATTCCTTATCTTCGGCTGATATTTTGGGAGTAATAGCATTGACCGGCTTAAGCCTGTGGCTGGTTATACACCTTATCAATAAAACCAGAGCAGATAAGACCGGAAAAATAGACGATGTAAACGTAGCCGGGCCTGTTAGGCTTCTCTTGTTGGGATTGTTTTTAACTGGATTAGGATTTGTCGCTGCCCGTTATGTCTTTTTCGAGCCTTTAAGGTATTTTATATATGGAGTCCTGGCATTTATTTTTATCAGTTTTATTTTGTTTAATACAGAGCTCATTAATGATCCTAGCCAAGGTGCTTCTTTTCAACCGGAGCAGAAATTAAGAGTAAAAATCAGGCCGCCTGCTAGAACAAGAAAACAAAGACAGGTTGTTCAGGAAAAAAGAATTGATGCAATGAGCCTGGTGAGGCCCACAATATGGTTTGTTTTGGCAGTTTTAAGAGGCGCTATGCGGTTATTAGTTTCTTTAATAAGCCTGCCCCTTGTTTTATGGCAAAAGCATCAGGAGAAAAAAGCAAGCCTAGGCCAAAAGATTTTAAAAAGTAAGGCTGCCTTGGCTGATAAGATAAAAGCTTTGGCTAAAAGATTTCCGGCAGACCCTGATTCTCTCAAACAGGAGATTGACAGGCTTCTGGAAAAGGAACAGGATTTCGCTAAAGATAGCGATATTCTAGAGCTTAGCGAACTGTTGATTAAAGAAGCAGGCGCCTTAAGAGAAGAGTTGTTTTCTGTATTGAGGGTTGAGTTTTCAAAACTAGAATCTGTTTTAGAAAGAGAACTGGTCCAAGGCAGATTAACAGACATAAATGAAGTAGCTAGGAGAACAAGGAGGCTTGTTCCTGCTCAGATCAGGGGCGATAGCTCTGTCGGCGAAACGCTGTCTGAATTTTGGGAAAAATGGCAGGCTAAGGTCATAACACAGCTTCAGCAAAAAAGCAAAGAAGACAAAGCAAAGATAAGTTTTTTAAAGCACATGCGTAAGGTAGAAAAAGCAATATCAGAGGCTCAAGGTATAATTAAAGGATTAAGCAGATTAACCGGAGCAGCAATAAGAATTTTAGATGGTGCCCAGCAAACCGTTGAATCTTTTGACCAGCAGATCAGCGCCGCACAGGAGGCTGAAAATAAAATTTCTGATATCAAAGGATTATTATCAGCTTTTGAGCCTTATATAATCGAAGTTGAAGCAGAGCTAACAGAGTGCAAAAAATACAGCCCTGATATGGCTGATAAGGAAAATGCTCAAGAAGTTATCAGCGAAAAGGAAAAGCAAAAAAGTCTATTAAATCGGAAAAAACAAGATTTAGAAATTAAGGCAGCAAGTATTACAAAAAGGTCTCAGGCAATGATATCCGCAGCTGAACAAGCAAAAATCATAAAGGCTGAACAGGATGCTCTTTTAGCAAAAAGGCAGGAATTTGATGTCTTAGCTTCAAGATTAAATACAGCCTTGGCAAAAGGGCTTCGAGAGAAAAGGCAAGGTTTAGTTGAACTATCTCAAAGGTTAGAGGCAGCTAGAGCAAGAATAGTCCAGGATGAGCAAGCCCAGCTAGCCCAAAAAAAGTACAGGTTAGATGATTTAGGCCAAAGATTAGAAGCTGCACTTGTAGCTGAGCGGGAAAAAATAGCTCAAAGAAGGCTAAGGCTAGAAGAGCTAAAAGAGTGTTTAGATGTTTATGGCCAGTTTTTAGAAGAACAACTTTTAACCAAAACAGAAGAAATACTTTCTGCTGTTAAACCAGAGGATTATCATTCTCAGGAAGAATTAACTGCTGCTGTCTGGGCACAGATAGAGACAGTTGCTTCACTAGATACAATCGCTGGGTTTTCTGACGTATTAGGTTTAATCGAAATAAGTTTAGCAGATTTAATATCCAGGATCACACCTTTAGCTTTTGCAGTTGAGCCCTCTACAGCAAGTGATGACTTATTATCCGAATATAAAGATTTAGACCCGGAAACCAAAGAAGCAAAAGCAATCGAGATCATTGAAATTGCTGAAGACGTCACAGGGGAGATGGGCTCAACCGCAGAGTGTGATGCTTTGCTTGCAGATTTTGATTCTCATATAAACGCCTTAGGTGCTGCCGGCCTGAATAGAAGAGTGAGAAGAAGAATAGGCCGTTTTAGGAGTGCATTAGAAATAAAACGAAGCATCCTGGCCAGGGCTGGGGAAAAGAAAACAGATTCTAATAGCGATAACTCTTATTTGCTTACAGCTGTTATTGTTATATTAATTCTTGGATTGGGTTTATACGTCTTAAAGAGGGATAAAATAAATCGCTTTAAAATCGAGCTGATTATTAATAAAGCTTTAAATTCTGACCCCGACCACGTAGTTTATAATGAGCCATCACAAATTGTCAGGCTAGTCAGGCAATTCTTCAGGTCTTCTGCTAAACGCAGAGAGCTGTTTGAAAGAATAAATTCCTGCCTTGAAAAGCTGGAAATTGAAGTTCATGTATTTACAAGCCTGCCGGCAAAAGGCTACTGGCAGCTTGATTTGCAGAACAGCCGCAGATTGATAATTTTTGTCCGCAATCAGGGTAATCTTGGCTCAGTTATCGTTCATGAAATATCTGCTGCAATTTCAGCAGTTTTTCCTGATCCTTCCAGAGGCACAATTTCGCCGATATCGCATGAAGTTAATCAAACAATAGAAATTGATTATCATAATTTCTCAATTAAAGCCTTGGGAGTTACCAAGTATGATCAAGATCATGATTATACACAGAAAGAAATTGATGAAATCAAAGGTATTAATAAAGGAAAAGTCGATTTTTCAGGGGGGGAAGAAAAATCTAGACTCAGTAAATTAACCCCCATTTTTTTAGTCCATCCCCAGATACTCCATTTAGAGGCATATAAGGAATTTCTTCCTCTCTTTGCGACTAAAGTAGTGCTTTATAATGATATTTACCCTATACCTAAAGCATTAGAAGAGTCGGTCGATTTTACCAGCCGTCAATATAGTATCAAAGGAGAATTCGATCCGCAGGAATTAATATCAGCAAATTCAGCTGTTTTTATCGGTGGTCAAGTAAATAGATGCTTATTTACTGCTATACGTGTGTTTGCTTTATCTGTTTTTGTGAAATCTGATTTAGCAGAGGCTTTATTATACCCAAATTTGATCTGGCATAGATCTTTTATAGAGGAGAGCCTTTTAGACCAGCTAAACAGGATAGAAGATAGCGGTTTCGCTGAAGCTATGCTGGCTTTATTTGGTAATAGCATTAAGCAATCTTATTTTGAACATGATAGATTAACTTCGGATATTAGAGTAAGAATTATATATGGTTCTAATGAAGCGGTATTGCATGAGGGTAGTTCTAAAAAAGCTCTAGATATAAAAATTCAATTGGAAAATTTTGATGAAGGTAAAAACTCAATAAAAGACTCAAATGCAGTTTCCTTTATTTCCTTTTTATTAGTTTTAGCCCAAATACCTTTTATTATCTGGATATTTAAAAATAAAAAGAGAAGAGATTCGATACCTGAAAATCAAAGAGGAATTTTGAGTTTTGTAAGAATGAATAGTTGGTTTACTTTGGCTGTAATTTTTTCAGCCTTTATAGTACTTTCTACGCTATGGTCAAGCGGTCTAGCAAGTTTGCATTTTAACTATGAGCTATTGGTTACAATTGTCACACTGGCGATAGTCACAACTATCGGCGACACATGGGGAAGGTATTTGGCAAATGGCCAGCATTATAAACCCTGGTTAATTGCTTCCAGATTTTTAACAGTTTTTTTGATCATCGGCCCCTTACTCGGCATAAATTGCGCCTTTATGGTCAGCGGAGTAAACAATTATTTCCCACAGACTGAATACATCTTTACATTTACGAATTTAGTAAGAGGCTGGGTGATGTTCTCATCAGGGGCGATAATTACTTCAATCTTATACTCAATGCCTGTTCCGGGATTGTTTGAAAAAATAGCAGTAAATTCAAATTACAGGAATAATGATTTTAGTGTAACCAAAGAAGATGTTGAAAAGGTTTATGCGGATTATTCATTAAAGAAGCAGCTTTTAAAGACCCTGGAAGGTGTAAGCAACCGCTGGCTGGTTGTTATACCTAATTTTATTTACATGAATGTTTTGCCTTGGATGGCAGTGTTTTTCTTCGGGATAGTTTCCGGCCACCTGTTTATCAGGGTTGTAAGTGCAGGGCTTGTCGGAACCGCAGTTAGGACTTATGTTTCTTGGAAAAGCGGCAAACCTGATCTAGGAGGAAATTTTAAGGAAATCGTTTATAACATATTGCGTTGGATATTAAGAAATAATAAAAAAAATAAATTGCAGCAGCCTAAAGGCCCAGGTATGGCTGTTGGATGTTTAAGCTTTGCTGCAATACTTATTTTAGCCGGCATTGAGCGGGGAAATACTCCTCTTATCTTGATAACAATTTTTCTGACTGTAATATTTACGTTTTTAAGTTTGCTTCCAGAGCCCAAATTAAGCATTAGAATTCCCACCGGTCTTGAGCATCTTGAAATTAAGAATATTTCTGAGCAGCTATCGCGATTTAAAGAAAAAAGTACAGCCTTAGATGATGACGAAGTAGAAAATTCATTGTCTTATATATTTTATATTTTTATTGGGGTAGT
>JAFGHG010000022.1 GCA_016939345.1 Candidatus Omnitrophota bacterium | reverse complement strand
TATCGAGCTTTCTATATCACAGCCTGCAGCAGAGGCTGGGGGTATATTTTAGCCAGATCTTTTCTCTGAAACAATTAATAATAAGCTCGATATTCACTGTTTCGACTTTTTCATCCATTGCTTTTGAATTTTTGGGCGGGATATTCAGCTCGCGCTTTGGTTTTGTGAAGATAACCAGGATCGGTTTTTTCCTGATGAGCATTTTTTCTTTTTCTCTGGTCTTTGTAAATGATTATAAACTTTTATATGCTTTGATTGCCCTTTGGGGAATCGGCTGGGCTCTAAGCCATGTAGGCTTATCATCCCGGCTTACTCACTTTGAAGATTCAATAATGCGCGACGCCTCAAGTTTAAACAGCTCCTTGCGTTTTGCTTTCGGAGGCTTGGGGGCGCTTGCCGGCGGCATATTTGCTTATGATCTAGGGAGTTATAAACTTTTATTTTTTATAGTTACTTTATTTATCTTTATGTTGGGGGTTTTTTTAAACCGGATAATTAATGAAGGAGAGGAGAGTTATGGTTAATTTAGAAGGAAAAGTATGTATCGTAACCGGTGCCAGCGGCGGAATCGGAAAAGCTTTAGTAGAAAAATTAGCAGCTCAGAAAGCAACGCTTGTTCTTGCTGCCAGGAGGCTTGAGGTCCTGGAAGAGATAAAGAGAACCTTGCCCCAAAAGGAAAAAATCCTTTGCTTAAAATGTGATGTTACCAGCAAGCAGGACCTGGAGAACCTGGTAGGTTACACACTTAAAGAATATAAAAAAATCGATTGTCTGATTAACGGAGCAGGCGTCTCCAGCCAGTATCCTTTCTGGGAACAACCGCTTGAGGATATTGAAAAGGTAATGTATACTAACTATTACAGCTATGTTATGCTTTCGCGTTTAGTCGTAAATCCCATGAAAGAAGCTGGAGGAGGCCATATAATTAATATTACCAGCGGCTCAGTTATGGTTGATCCTCCGCCGCGTAATTTCATAGTTTATACCTCACTAAAGGTTGCTCTAAGGTCTTTTGCTAAGGGCCTTTTCTGGGAGATGCGTGATTTCGGGATCAAAGTGACCTCGATTTTTCCCGGCGTCACCCGCACCCCTTTAACCGGAAAGCTGAAAAATATTGCCGAAGACCGGCTTATGGAGCCTGATTCGATAGCTGATTCAGTTTTATTTGCCTTGGCTCAGCCGGCTAACACCTGCCCTTTGGAGTTGTCAGTTATAAATCAGCAGACACCCTGGACTAAACCGGTGATTCCTTTTAAGCAGAATCACCCGCAAGGCGCAAAGAAATAGATATGAAAAATTCGAAACTCGAAATCCTAAATCCGATTTTGAACATTTATATTTGGAAAATTGAAACATTGTTTCGGATTTCGATATTCGGATTTCTGATTTAAATAAGGAGGTAAAGATGAAGGTTTTATTTGTTATGCCAAAAATCGGTGCCTGGGCCACTCACGGAGTGCACGTTGCCCCTAATCAGCTCTATGCCCAGTGGGCTGCTTATATCAGAGAAAAAGGCTATCAGGATCTGGAGGTCTTAGATTGCACAATCTTAGGCATACCTTTGGATAAACTGGCTGATAAAGTAAAGGAAAAAAATCCTGATGTGGTTATTTTAGGAGATATGATCCACTGCTCAGTCGGTTTTGGTATTATCTGGTATTTCAATGAAGCGGCATCCAGGATAAAACAGGTTTTGCCTAAGACAAAGATAATCATGGGCGGGCTTTGGTATTCTTCAACGCCGGTAGAAACCATGGAAGATAACCCGGCAGTTGACTATGTGGTTATGGGCGAAGAAGAGGCTTTTTATGACCTGATAAAAGCCATTGATACAGGCGCTCCTACTAAAGATATAGCAGGTATCACAACAAGAATTGAAGGAAAACCGGTTATGGGTCCTCACAGGAAATTGATGACAGATTTAGACTCGCTGCCTCTTCCGGCATACGACCTTTTTGATATCACCAAATACGTAGGCCATACCCACTGGAAGCCGTTTGTGGAGATGATGACTTCCCGGGGCTGCCCTTCGGCCTGCACCTTCTGTTATGAGTGGGACCAATACGATCCACGACACCCCAATGATTTTTTAACCTGGAGGGCTAAATCTCCGGAAAGAGTCATTGAAGAGCTGGAGCTTTTACATAAGATGGGCGTCAAAGTAGTAGTGATTCAGGATGATAACTTTAATGTCGACCCGGTAAGAGTAGAGAAATTCTGCAAGCTCAAAAAAGAAAAAAATATACCCATTAAATGGGTTTCTTTAGGCCGGGCAGTTGATTGGGTGAATTGTGAAAAAATACTTCCTCTTATGAAAGAAACCGGCATGTTTATGGGAGTATTCGGCATAGAGGTAACCACCCCCGAAGAATTAAAGAAAATTGCCAAAGGCATCACCATTGACCAGATAAAGAAGACGATCGATATCTTAAGGGCTCAGGATATTGCTGTGGTTGCGGATATCATGATCGGGTTTGATTATGATTCCGAGCAGGTCGTAAAGCAGCGGTATGAGTTCAGTGATCAAGTCGATCCTGATATCCTCTGGGTGGGATACGTGACTCCTGCACCTAATTCTCCGATGTGGAGGATAGGACTGAAGAAAAAGTGGTTTGACCCGAGAAAAATTGATTTTCTTAAATGGGATTTTCTGCACCCGGTAATACCTACAGATCACTTATCTATCCCTGATTTGGGAAGGTTAGGCGCCTGGTGTATGAGGGAATTCTTTTCAAAGCCGGGAAGGATTCAGAGAATCATGACCAGCAACTTCGACCCATTAGCCAAGCTCTGTTTTCAGGATGTCATGCAGGGGGTAACTAAGTGGGAGCAGGGGGCAATCAAGGGGGACAGCCACATCTGAAAATAAATCCGAAATCCGAATATCGAAATCCGAAACAATGCTTTAATTTTCAAAACGAAAATTTTTGTCATTTGGAAATTTGGATTTTGAATTTGTTTCGAATTTCGGATTTCGTGCTTCGAATTTTAAGCTAATGATGCTGTGCGATAGCCACATCCATTTTATTCCTGAAGAATTGTCGGTTTACACTGCCTTTTATAAAGGTGTATGGACTGATAAAGAAAAGCTTTATGCCCATCTGGATAAGAATGGGATTGACAGGGCTTTACTTTGTTATCCTTCTACTGATGCTCATCTTAATCTGGAGGTTTTCTCAAGGGCCTGTGAAATCTATAACAGCGAGCTTGAGAAAATAATAAAAGAGAACCCCAAAATAATCGGAGCCGGCATTGTAGATATAGAAAATATTTCAACTATTTCCTCTCAGGTAACCGAGCTTAAAGATAAAGGCATAGGAGCAATAAGCATTGCCTCAAGTCATAAGGGAAAGTTTTTAGTAAAAGAATTAGAACCTCTGTTTGAAGCCGCTGAAAGCAGTGAACTGCCGATTTTTGTCCATCCCCAGACGATTAATCCT
>JAFGHG010000021.1 GCA_016939345.1 Candidatus Omnitrophota bacterium | reverse complement strand
ATTTTTTTGCAGGCTTGCAGCTGCTGAGCCCTGATATTTTTCTAAGGATATCAGAGGAAGTTCCCATAATAAGTCAATACTACACATTTGATTCCTGCCGAAAAGGCCTTATATTATTATTTCCTTTTATCTCCCTTTTTTTCCTGATCCTGTCTTATTTTTTAATTAAAAAGTTTTTTTTATTTTTTAAGAAGGAGGAAAGCAAATGAAGGGCTTAAGCATAGTTGTGCCCTGTTACAATGAAGAGAAATCAGTTGTTAAAACAATCGAGGATTTGACCAGCACAATCTCTAAGCTAAGGATCAATTTCGAGATAATCGCAGTCGACGACCATTCCAGCGATAAAAGCCTTGAGCTTCTACAGGATTGCAAGGGGCCTTTAAGTATCATATCAAACGACATACAGCTTGGTTACGGAGGAGCCCTAAAAAGAGGCATAGCTAAGGCCAAACATGATGCTGTTTTAATCATCGATGCTGATGGAACATATTCCTGCGATTCAATCCCTCAATTGATCCAAACCTTTGAAAAAGAAGGCCTGGATATGGTTGTCGGTTCCAGGACAAAGAAGGATTCCCAAATATCGAGAAGCAGAAAATTCGGCAAATGGTTTATCGTAAAACTGGCCACCTATCTTTCTGGAAGACACATCCCTGACCTTAATTCCGGCTTGAGGATAATGAAAAAAGAGGTAATAGACAAATTTATCCACATCCTCCCTAACGGGTTTTCCTTCACTACGACCATTACCTTAGCCATGCTGACCAATAATCATTTTGTAAAGTATATCCCAATAGATTACCTCAAAAGAACAGGCAGGTCTAAAATCAGGCCTTTCAAGGATACCTCTAATTTTTTTCTTCTGGTTGCCAGGACAATAATGTATTTTGACCCTTTGAAGATATTTCTGCCTTTAAGCGCTGTTTTATTTTTTGTAGGTCTCATCCTTATCTTGATAAGAATTTTTGTAAGGCCGATGCTGATATCCACTACCATTATAACTTTCGTGGCCGGGTTTATGATTCTGTCTTTAGGATTGCTTGCTGATTTAATCGATAAAAGGACAAAATGACAAAAGAGAAGCTATCCATTATGGTGGCTGTTTTGAAAAACAGGCTTTTGCCTTTAAAGAATCCTTTTTTCTGCACTTATATTGTTACTTTCCGCTGTAATGCCAAGTGTCGGATGTGCGATATCTGGAAAAAGAAAGCTCAGCAGGAGATGGACCTTGAACAGATTAAAAAAGCCTTTGCTAAGATAAAAGAAATCGTCGTGGTAAGATTAACAGGAGGCGAGCCTTTCTTAAGGAAAGATATTTTGGATATTTCAAATATTATCAAGGAAAACACAGCCTGCAAAATTCTTCATGTCACCAGCAACGGCATCCTAAAGGATAATATAATAGATTTTGCAAAAAATTCAAAATTCAATAATCTTCACATAAAGATATCTTTGACCGGGGCCAAAGCCAGTCATGATTTTAATTTAGGTATCAATGGCGCCTGGGATAAAGCCCTTGAAACAATAGAGGCCCTTAAAGCTATAAAAAGAGGACGTAACTTCTTTCTGGCTGTAAATCATACTATAACCGACTGGCAGTCATTTTTGGATTCAAAAGAAATTAGAAGGCTATGCAGCGAGCTAAAGTTAGGATATTTACCGGTGTTGGCTTATCAGGGGCCGTCTTTGTATGCCGACCAGCAGGAAAAAATAGACGAAAGAAGGGATTTTAAGCCTTTCACTGACTTTAGCCAAGAGCAGCTAAGAGAGATATTTATAGAATTAAAGGCAAACTGTAAGAATATCCCGGATTTTTTTGAAAGGGCTATAAAAAAATATTATTTAAAAGGGCTTTCCAACCGCCTACTAAAAGACCATGAATTTCCTAGGCCCCGCTGTATAGCATTAAGCAAACACATCAGATTTTTGCCTAATGGCGACATTGCAGTTTGCCTGTATAATTCTCAGATAGTTGGCAACATCGTTAGGGATGAACTCTCTACTATCTTATCAAGTCCCAAGGCAAAGGAACTTCAAAATTGGGTTAACAGCTGCAGCGATTGCTGGGCAGAATGTGAAGTTATTCCCAATGCCCTGATTAAAGAAAAAATACCTATTCTTTTTCGTTTATAAGCAGGAAATACAGGCAAGAATTGTCATGGATAACAGATTCTTACTCAAGAATATTTACAGAAAAGCTATAAGCAGCTTTAGATCGCCTAAGACCTTTATTTTTTATTTAAATGAATATGTTTTCTCCCAGGAAGATAAAAATTGTCAGACATATATAATCTCTTATCCTAAATGCGGACGGACTTGGCTAAGGTTGATGCTGGACAAGGCTATTTTGCTTTCCCAGGGCATAAAAGACTTTGACCGGAAAAAATTAAATTCATTAAAGGATCGCCCTCGAATCAAATTCGATCATGGCTGTTCTAACTGGGTCCCTGCTCCTTTTTCCTTCAAAGAGGTTGAATTTTTAAAAAGAAAGTACCAGGGAAAGAAGGCTGTTCTTCTTTTCCGCGATATCAGAGATGTTCTAGTTTCCAGCTACATGCACTTAAAGTATCGGGAAAGGCTGGTTGATTATGATATTTCGCATTTTATCCGCAACCAATATCTTGGAGCACTTAAGGTTATAACCTGTATGAATTTATGGTTTAGAAACAGAGATGTTTTTTCCGATTGTCTTATTATGACTTATGAGGGTTTGCACGACGATGTTGAGAAGCATTTAAGAATTTTACTTGATTTTATCGGCCTGGCTGCTTTAAGACAAGAAGAGATAATCGAAACAATAAAATTTGGAAATTTTAAGAACATGCAGGATATGGAAACCAGAAATGCTCATAGTATCCCCTGGCTTAGAGCCTCTGATGCTGCCGATGAAAGAACTTTTAAAACCAGAAAGGGCCAGGTTGGCGGTTATAAGAGTGAGTTATCCAGTGATGACATATTATTTATAAATAAAATCGTTGAAGAGAATATTGATCCTGAACTTAAAGAAATCATATATTATGAGCAGAGGTAAATGTATATACATAAAAAATGATTATAAAAAAAATTCAGGTTTTTTAACTAAAACTTATGCAATCAAGCGAAAAATTAAGCCATATTTAATATATCGATACAAGTATAGGGCCAGTTTGGCTGCCGGTATTATTAAAGATATTTTTAATATCGATAATAACATCCGGATATTAGACCTTGGCTCTGCAGACGGACTTGCCCTTATCGAAATGCATGATTTACTCAAGATGGGTAAGTATACCGGCATTGAAGCCTCAGAAGAACTTCTTGGTTTTTTTCCAAAAACTTACCATAATATTGATCTTATCCATGCAGACATATTGGATTATTGTGCGGGCACAGAAAGCAGCTCATATGATTTTATTACTGCCCTGGCAGTATTAGAACACATGGAGGATCCTATGCTTGTTTTTAAACAAGCTTATCGCATATTGAAACCCAGAGGGGCATTTATCGTCACCTGTCCAAATCCTTTTTGGGACAGATTAGCCTCTTTACTGAAACTACAAAGCCGTTCACCGCATTTGGCTGATATAGATTTGGGCTTCATCAAGGCTGCAGCAAAGGAAACAAATTTTATTTTAAGCAAGTTTTACCCTTTTATGTGGTCACCGGTCGCTGTTTTGACTTATGCTAACATTCCAATATCTGCGGCTTTTTCAGCTAAAGTAGATAATTTCATGCGTTTTTTGAAGATTTTTAATTTCCTCTTTGTAAATCAATGTTTTGTTTTTACAAAAAGATGATAGTTTAGAGTTTTATGAAAGGCCTTAGTCAGATTTATATTTCAGGTGTCCGGGTGGATACTGTTCAAATTCCCGAGGTGATCGACATCGCAAGGGCCTGGATAGAAAAAAAAGAAAACGGCAATTACATTGTTATATCCAATGCCAATGACGTAGTGATTAGCCAGAAAGATGAAAAGGTCAAAGAGGCGATAAACAAAAGCAGTTTATCTGTCCCGGATGGCATTTCCTTAGTCATTATGTCTCGTTTATACGGGCACCCCTTAAAACAGCGTGTTTATGGTCCAGATCTTATGCAGGAGTTTCTAAATCTTGAAAAGGGTAAGAGCTGCTCTCATTTCTTTTACGGTGCAAGCCATAATACTTTAACTAAACTCATAGAAAGGGTTAAAAGAGATTATCCAAATGCCATAATAGCAGGATACTATTCGCCGCCTTTCAGGCCTCTTAAAGATGTAGAGAGGCAGGAGATCATTTATAATATAAACAAGGCCAGACCTGATATCCTCTGGGTTGGTTTGGGTTGCCCTAAACAGCAATTATGGATGCATGAAAACAGACAGAGTTTGAAGGTGCCGGTTATGGTGGGTGTCGGGGCGGCTTTTGATTTTTTAGCCGGAACAAAACCCCAGGCTCCAAGATGGATAAGGGATAACGGATTTGAATGGTTATACCGCCTGTTAAGTGAACCCGGCCGCTTGTGGAGGAGGTATTTAATAGGCAATTGTATTTTTATTTTTTTGGCCCTTAAAGATATTTTTCATAAAAAACTTTTTAAAAGTCATTAGTTGAGTGTATAATTCTACAATATGTTAAGCAAATTCTTAAAGCCAAGGCCTTTATATCTGATAACAGATCTTTTCCTTACAGCTTTCAGTTTTGCCGCTGCCTACTTTGCGAAATATACCTACTTTTACCCCCAAGAGAGGTTTTTCGATTTTTCCCATTTTCGCTCATATCTGTTCATTTTTATACTCTGGAGCCTTTTGATTTTTACAGTCTTTTCCATAAAAAATCTTTATGCTACTGACAGAGGCTTGACTGTTTACAGGGAGCTCGTGGCTGTTTTTTCGAGTCTGGCTTATTGCAGTATAACCATTGCGGCAGTTATCTTTTTTGCCAAATATAAGTTCTTTTCCCGGCAGGTTTTTTTAATGAGTTTTTTTAACCAGTTTTTTTTCTTAAGTTCTTTCCGCATCATCAAGCGCATAGCGTTGCGTAAATTAATAGCCAAGGGTTTTCATAATATAAATGTCCTTATAGTCGGCGCTGATAACCTTGGCGAGATGGTGCTAAATGAAATAAAAAAATCCCCTCATCTTGGTTTTAATCCAGTGGGTTTTCTTGATAATAACCAGAACAAGATAATCCAGGGCCTTAAGGTCCTTGGACGGATAAAAGACTTTAAAGTCGTGGCCAAGAAATATTTTGTTGATGAGATCATAGTAACCATGTCTGTGTATGAAAAGGCTATACCTGAATTGATAAAAGAGGTTAGACGTCTTCATTTGGGTTTAAGAGTTTTTCCGGTTAACGCCGAGGAATCTCTGCCTTCATTTACAATAAGCTATTTAGGCCTTATACCTCTTATAAACTTCAGCGAAAAAAATTATTATATCTCAGGATTCGTAATCAAACGCCTCCTCGATTTTATTATTTCTTTATTGCTTTTAATAATGCTTATGCCGTTTTTTATAGTAATTGCCATACTTATCAAACTTGATTCTGCCGGACCGGTCCTTTATATACGTTACAGAATGGGCATGAAAGGCAAGGTCTTTAAATTCTATAAATTCCGTTCTATGGTTAAAGAAGCTGATACAGCCAAGCGGTCCCTTCTTGAACGCAACGAAGTCAGGGACGGGGTTATCTTTAAGATCAGGGAGGATCCCAGGATCACCAAGATAGGAAAGTTCCTGCGGCGATTCAGCCTTGATGAATTGCCTCAGCTTTTTAATGTCCTTATCGGCGATATGAGTCTGGTCGGGCCAAGGCCTTTTCCAGTCGAGGAGAGCGTAAGAATAGAGTATAAGCATCTTCCCCGTTTAAACATAAGACCGGGTATTACCGGACTGCCGCAGGTGAGAGGCAGGTCTGATTTGTCATTTCATCAGTGGATCCGCTGGGACCTCTGGTATGTTAATAATTGGTCGTTTATGCTTGATTTACGCATACTTTTCTGGACAATACCAGTAGTAATCAAAGGCAAAGGTGCATATTAATAAATTACCTAAATTCGAAATACGAAATCCGAAACAATGTTCAAATTTTCAAAATCCCAATGTTTAAAAACTGTTTTTGTCATTGAAAGATTTGATATTAAAATTTGTTTCGAATTTCGATATTCGGGCTTCGAGATTAAAAGATCAGTTTAAAAAGATGACCCCAGATACTAAACAAAGAACAATAGCCATAATAGACAAAGCGGCCTTTTTCTTCTTTGCCGCTTTGGTTTTTTTCCTGCCCATAGCCAAAGCCAGCATAGAGAGCATTTTTGGTTTTTTATTTCTGTGTTTTTTGTTAAAAATATCGATTCGAAGGCCCTCGCTTGATAGGGTTAAAGCTTTTTTTAAAGACAGAATAAATTTAAGCCTGCTTATCTTTTATATCGCCATAGCTCTGTCGATGTTTGCCAGCGGAGAATTTATCAGAAGCAGTTTTAAAGCCTGGTTTTTTAAGTGGGGGGAGTGGGTTATTCTTTTTTACCTGATCAGGGTTTTATTAACCAGGGAAAAGGTTAAGATTCTCTTCTATGTCTTTTTCGCCGGGGCCTTCTTGATAACAATTAATGGCATTTTTCAGTGGCTCAATTGGCGGGGATTCGTTCTTGGCAATAATCTTATCCAAAGCTACGATTTTTATGCTGTTTGCT
>JAFGHG010000020.1 GCA_016939345.1 Candidatus Omnitrophota bacterium | reverse complement strand
GTCTTATATCTTAAGAAAAAAACCTCTTTTGCCGGTTCAGACAGCAAGGTTTTCGCGCCTTTCTCTAGCTTTTGACAACTCTAAAGCAAAAAAAGAATTAGGCTTTAAGGTTACCCCAATAGAGGAGAGTTTTAAAAAAACAGTAGAATGGTATAAAGAAAACGGATATATAAAGAGTAATTGAGAAATATGCCGGAGAGTATTAATTCTAAAAATAAAGTCAGGCCTGTTTTTATCACCTACCCTAATATCTATTCCTTATTGATGCTTAATTACCTTATCTATAAAAGAAAAGTAAAATTCTGCGGAATAATTCTTTCAACCTGCCATATAAGAATGAGGAACATAAACTTCTCCTTTTTAGAGTCATTCTATATTCTTAATAAGAGATCCGGCTTGTGTTACGCCTTATATATGTTTTTTATCATCAAATTTAAATATTTTCTGATTTTTTTATGGAGTTTTTCAGCTTTCTTAACTGGCAAAAGGCTTAAGTTCAGGACATTTAAAGCTATATCAAAAGAACAAAATATCCCTATATTTAAGTCAAAAAATATCAATTCTCAAGAAACTGTTGATTTTATGAAGAGTACTGGAGCTAATTTAATAGTTTCAGCTTACAATAATCAGATTTTGCGCCCTAGAGTCTGCCGTCAGTTCACTTACCGGGGTATCGGCATCCATAATTCCTATCTTCCTGATTTCGGCGGGCTTGATTCAGCTTTTGAAGCCCTTTATTGGGGTATCTCTAAAACCGGGGCAACCATACATTATGTGGATAAAGGAATAGATACCGGAAATATCATAATGCAGGAGAGAATAAGCCTAACAGCAAAGGATACGCTATTTTCCTTAAACCTCCGTCAATGGCTTAGAGGGGCAAGGATGCTGCCCAAGGTTTTAGATGCAATTTCTCAAGGTTCAGTTGAGTCTAAAAAACAGGACCTTTCTTTACGAAAATACCCATATGTATCATTTCCTAGACGTAAAAGCATGAAAGAGGCCATGGGAAAAGGGAAAAGGCTTCTTAGATTTAAGGAGATATTTATCCCTAGTGCCTATATTTACGGGCTCTTTCATTACAAAAGAAAATAGTCGCCGTGTTAAGTCCTATTTTTAATCCTGCTAACTATTATTGGAATCCTTTTTCCCTGCCTTATTATATTGTGGGATTTTTGACATTAATCGAGGGTATATTTATCCTGAGCCAAAACAGAAGGTCTTTGGTCAATATTACCTATGCTTTGAGTACTTTGTTTGTCAGCTTATGGCTTACCGGCATGGGTTTTGTTTTTAGCTCTTTAAACCAATCAATTGCCCTCGCCTGGGCAAGGTATTATGTTTTTCTGGGAATAATCTTTTTAACCCCTTCTATATATTTTTTCTCGGTAAGCTGGCAGGAGGATTTTTGCAGGCAGAGACAAAACAGAAAAAGAATAATTACAGCGGCTAGCTTTTTTATCGGCAGCCTTTTTTATATTTATGCCATAAATTCACCAAATTTCATTACAGGGCTCTGGAATTATCCCTGGGGATTTTATCCTAAAGCAGGTTCTTTTTATCATATTTTTCTTCTTTTCTTCTTTGTCTTGATGATACTTCTGCTTAGAAATTTTATCAGCGTCTACAGAAAAGAGACCGTTGAGATAAAAAAGAAGCAGGCAAAATTGATTATACGTGCTTTTGCAATTGCCTATATCGGATCAGTTGAGTTTTTGATGAATTACGGCCTCTCATATTATTTTCTTGCCTTTCTTCCGGTATTTATCTGCATAACGATAGTCGGTTACAGTGTGATTCGTTATAGAGCCATGGATATAGAAACAGTTGTCCATAAAACTATTGCTTGGATTTTTACTAACCTGGTATTGATAGCTCCCTTGGCGATTTTTATTTACTTTAGCATTCCCTGGTATAGTTATTTAAACAAGATAGGGATGATGGTATTTCTTGCAAGTATATCTTTATTATTTTTATTTTTTGTCAGGTTTGCCCTTCCTAAGGTAGATAAATTTTTCCAGAGGCAGCTCTACAACCTGGATGAAATATCACGAAAATTTATTGACGAGGCTGTCCACTTGAAGGATATAAAAAGCCTTATTGAGCATCTGAAACAGGTAATAGCCGATACATTGTATTCTAAGAATGTGGATATTTATATTTATGATGAAACAGAAAAAAATTATAAATCGACCACTGATATAGCTGATGCCAGAAAACTCAATGCAAGCAAAGACTTTTTACGATGGTTAGCAGAAAATGATACGATCGCCTATGAAGAATTAGTTGATATAGATCCAGGTTATGAAAATATCAAAAAACAAGCAACAGAATACTTTGCAGATAATAAGTGCTTAGTAACAGTGCCTTTGGTTCTGAATGAAAAATTGTTGGGGGTTATTAACTTGAGTAAAAAAGCAAATTTAAAAGCCTACAACGCTGCAGACTTTCATTTTTTAAGGACTTTAAAAAATCAGTCAGCCATTGCTATATCGAATTCTTTGGTATATCAGAATATAGAAGAAGAAGTAAAGAAAAGAACCGAGGAGCTTGTGGATGTGCAGAAACAGCTGATTCAGGCCGGGAAATTGGCTACCGTCGGTACTTTAGCCGGAGGAGTGGCCCATGAGATAAATAACCCCCTAACAGCTATTTTGACCAATGTCCAGCTGATTTTAGCTGACCTTGAAGATGAGCTTGATATCGATGAGATGAAAGAGTCTTTAGAGCTGGTAGAGGAAGCTACCAAGCGCTGCCGGACCATTGTTAAAAAGCTGATGACATATGCCCGAAAGCCGGTTGAAACCAGCCCTGTGTCAAATATCAATGTTGATAAGACCATTGAGAAGGTCATTGCTTTCCTTGGATTTCAACTTGAACAGGATAATGTAAAGATAGCTTTTAAATCTGACAAAGAATCTTATAAGGTTATCGGCAATCAGAATGAAATAGAACAGGTGCTGACAAATATAATCTTAAATGCCCGCGATGCCATAAAAAGGATAAAGAAAAGCGGAGTTATAGATATAGCTTTGAAAAAAAATGATGATTTAATCGAGATAGAGATAAAAGATGAAGGCCAGGGTATGAGCGAAGAGGTGCTTTCAAAGATTTTTGACCCCTTTTTTACTACCAAAGAGATTGGCAAAGGCCTTGGCCTTGGGCTTTCAATATGCCAATCTATAATCGAGAACCATAAAGGAAGCATTTCTGCCAGGTCCCAGCTTAATAGAGGCTCTGTTTTTATTATAAAACTGCCTAAAACACAATAGACTAGGGCAATTAAATCTGTTCATTTAATATTTAACCAAATATTTATTTTATTATTTGAGTATTGATATTTAGAATTTATTTGGGCTTTGGCTATTGGAATTTGGGATTTATTCAAGATAGTTGGCATTATGGCATTATAGGTATATAATAAAGCCTAGATAAGATATGGCTAAATTACTTAAAGATAAGGTAGCAATTATAACCGGAGGCTCCCGGGGCATAGGCAGGGCTTGCTGTTTGGCTTTTGCCCGGGAAGGAGCAAGTATTGTTTTCACTTATAATAAAAGCCTGGATGAGGCAAAAGAACTGCAAACTAAGATAAAAGCCCTAAAAGTAGAGTGTCTGGCTATGCAGGCTGATGTGAGGGATTTTGGCCAGTGTCAGCAGGTCATTCAAAAAACCCTTAAAAACCTTAAAAAAATCGATATTTTGGTCAATAATGCTGGTATAATAAGAGATAAGGCCCTGGCTATGATGCTAGAGGCTGATTTTAAGGATGTTGTAGATACTAACTTAGGCGGCTGTTTTAACATGAGCCGGGCCGCTATAATAAGTTTGCTTAAACAAAAAAGCGGCAGTATTGTTAATATAAGTTCGATTACCGGCATTGTGGGAGCGCCGCGTCAGACCAATTATGCTGCAACCAAAGCCGGAATAATCGGCTTTACCAAGGCCTTGGCCAGGGAAGTTGCCGGTTATAATATCAGGGTTAATGCTGTCTGCCCCGGCTACATAGATACTGATATGGTTAAGAGCGTGCATGAAAGCATAAGGACAGCTCTTTTAAAGATGATACCCTTTCAGCGCATAGGCAAACCTGAAGAGGTAGCTGAAGTTTGTTTATTCCTGGCCTCAGATAAAGCCAGCTATATAACTGGCGAGGCCATTAAGATAGACGGAGGATTAGCAGCCTAAGGAGGTGCTGAAGTGGCTAAAAATATAGATAAGATAAAACAAGAAGTGAAATCTTTAGTCTCAGATATTACCGAAATACCCGAAGCAGATTTAGCCGAAGATGCTAAATTCACTGAAGACCTGGGAGTTGACAGCATGATGGCTCTTGAAATAGTAGCCAGCATAGAGAAAAAATATAAGACCCCTGTTCCTGAAGAAAAAATTCCCAATCTTCAGTCGCTAAAAGATATTTACGATCTCCTCGAAGAACTTTTATAAAAATGACATGGAAAGTTTATGGAGTGTTGAAAAAATCAGGTCTATTTTGCCCCATAGATACCCCTTCCTGTTCATCGATAAAGTAATAAAAATAAATACCAACGAAAGAAAAGTCACCTGTTTAAAAGATGTGACTGCCAACGAGTATTATTTCCAGGGCCATTTTCCCGGCCGGCCGATTATGCCCGGGGTGATAATTGTCGAGGCCCTGGCCCAGACAAGTATTATTCTTTATGCCGCTTTAAAGCCTGATCAAGCAGCAAAAAAGCCGCTTTATTATCTAGGCAAAGTCGAAGCCAAATTTAAAAAGGCGGTCTTGCCGGGCTCCCAGCTGTTTTTACAGGCTGAAGCTGAAAAGCTTGTTGCTACTGCAGGCATAATAAAAGCAAAGGCAATAGTCGCTGATGAAGTCGTCGCCGAAGCATCCATATCGTTCGGTGTGAAGATAGAGGATGATAACAGTGCTTAAATCCGATAAATATATTAGTAGTCTTGAATAGAATATATGGTTACGTTTATCAGTAACGATGCCCAACTTTACCCTCACCCAACTACGATACGGGCCTCGTAACCCTAACCGATAGACGGAAAATTGGTGCTTGGAATTTAAATCTTTTGGAGGAATTTTATGGCAAAGAAGATTTTAATTATTGAAGACGAAAAGCTCATAACCAAGACTTTACAGAAGTTATTAAAAAAAGAAGGCTATGAGGTTGAGATTGCCAATAACGGAGCTGATGCTATTGAGAGGGCCAAAGAAAAAGACTTTGACCTGATAGTATCTGATATCCGTATGCCCTTGATGGACGGTATAGAGACCATAAAAGTCATCCGCGAGAACCGCCAGGAAGCGGGCAAGCCCCTGATACCAGAGATAATCATAACCGGCTATGCTGATGAGGAAAAATATAAATCAGCAGTCGATTTAAAAGTAGCAGCCTATATATACAAACCCTTTGATACTGAAGAGTTTTTAGAAGCCATTAGGAATAATATAAAATAAAGAAATTATATTTTTCTATTGGTTACGTTTATCGGTAACGATGCCCGTTTCGTAGTTCGGTGACGTTGTTCGTATAGAATACAAGACGTTACCGATAACCGTTACCGATACGGGGCTCGTAACCCTAACCGATAGACGAAAGACAAATACATGAATAATAGTAACCCAGTCATAACCGGCATCGGCGTGATTGCGCCTAATGCTATAGGTAAAGATGATTTCTGGCAGGCTTTAAAAAAAGCAAGTTCAGGCATAAAGCCCATAAGCCTTTTTGACACCACTTATTTTAAAGCCAAAACCGCCGGAGAGTGCAAAGATTTTAAGCCGGAAGACTATCTTGGCTCAAAAGGCTTAAGAAACCTTGACCGTTCAACAATGCTTGTCTGCTCAGCTGCCAAATTAGCCCTTGAAGACGCAAAGCTTGAGATTACAGATGATAGTGCCTATGACGTAGGAGTTGTAACTGCGACTACTCTTTCGATTTCTGCAGACTTGGCAAAATTCTCAAAGGAAGAGGCGCAAGTGGGAGCAAGATTTGTCAATCCCGCGCTTTTTCCGCCTACTACTATGAATTTTCCTTCAAGCCAGCTTTCTATCCGTTATAAGATAAAAGGCTTTAATACTACCATTTCAACCGGATATACTGCCGGCTTAGATGCTTTAAAGTATGCAGTTGAGTTTATCCGGGCCGGAAGAGCAAAGAGAGTGGTCATTGCCGGAGTTGAAAGCTTATCATTTTCCAATTTTGTCGGTTTTTATAAGGTCGGGTTTCTGGCAGGAATTAAAGGAGAAGAAATAAGCTGTCCATTTGATAAAAGGCATAATGGCATTGTCCTTGGCGAAGGAGCAGGAGTAGTTATTTTAGAAGATGAACAAGAAGCCTTAAAAAGAAAAGCCAATATCTATGCTAAAGTCTTAAGCGTGGCTAATTCTTTTGACGCATACCGGGCAGTTAAATACACTCCTCAGGCTATAGGCTTACAGCGCAGCATGGGAGTTTCCTTATCGCATGCTGGTCTTGGTGAGGAAGATATAGATTATATAAGTGCCTCAGCAAATTCAGTTGCCCAGCATGATGAGCTTGAGACCGAAGCCATAAAAAAAGTCTTTAATATTTATGCAAAAAATATTCCGGTAAGCTCTATAAAATCTATGCTTGGTGAAAGCGTAAGTGCCAGCGGCCTCTTACAGCTGGCAGCTTCAATAGGAGCCATAAAAGAGGGCTTTATCCCTCCCACAATCAATTATCAGCAGAAATACGATATTTGCGATTTAAACTATGTGCCCAATAAGGCCAAGAGCCAGGCTGTAAACAATGTCTTAATAAATAATTTTGGACCAGGAGGCAGTAATACTACTGCTGTTATTGCAAAATACTAGTTATTAAAGTCCGAAATACGAAATCCGAAATTCGAAACAATATCAAATGACACAAATTCTAATGACAAAAACTTTAAATAAACAATATGATTTAGAAGAAAGAACTGAAAAATTTGCAAAAGATGCAATTAGACTTTGTAAAAAAATATCCAAAAATACCATAAATATTGAATTAATTAAACAGTTAGTAAGAGCTTCAGGATCAGTAGGAGCAAATTATATAGAGGCCAATGAAGCGTTAAGCAAGAAGGATTTCTCTCATAGAATAAAAATATGCAGAAAGGAAGCAAAAGAAAGCAGGTATTGGCTTAATCTGTTGACTTCTGCTAATTCAGATGACCAAGAGCAGACGAAGATTCTAGTAAAAGAAGCAACAGAATTAATGAATATATTTGGGGCTATTTTAAGAAAAAGTTTATAATTTTGAACATTCGAATTTTAAATTTGTTTCGGATTTCGATATTCGATATTCGAAATTAAAACTTTGGGTTCTCTCGGTAAGTAAAAGACGAATACATGAGCAGCAAACGACGCGTAGTAGTCACAGGTATAGGCATAGTCTCATCAGTTGGCATTGGAAAAGATGCTTTCTGGAGCGCTATCTCAAAAGGAAAATCCGGAATATCCGAAATATCTTCTTTTGATACCAGCGAATTCAAATGCCACTACGGGGGAGAAGTAAAAAACTTTAATCCGGTAGATTTTATATCAAAAAGGAGAATAAAATTTTTAGGCCGGACCTCTCAGCTAGCCATTGCAGCTTCGCAATTAGCAATAGATGATGCAAACCTTCTATATTCAGATATAGTTCAAAAAAAATTTGGGGTTATTATTGGAACAACGATCGGCGAACGGCCTATGGAGGAGCTGATTACTTCCTGGGCTAAAGGCGGACTTAAAGAAGTAGACAGGATTAAAATTTTTCAAGCTTCGGTTAATAATATTTCCGCTAATGTAGGAATACACTTTAAAGCCATGGGTGCAAATTGTCTTTTTCCTACTGCTTGTGCTGCTGGTAATTATGCTGTTGGTTATGGATTTGATTTGATCAGAAACGGTGATTTGAATTTTGCCTTAACCGGCGGGGCTGAAGCTTTTTCGCACCTTGCTTTTGTGGGTTTCCAGCGGCTTTATGCCATGAGTTCTGATAAATGCCGGCCTTTTGATAAAAACAGAAACGGCATGATACTAGGTGAGGGAGCCGGGATACTTCTTTTAGAATCTTTAGAGTCAGCAATAAAGCGAAATGCTACTATTTATGCCGAGGTTTTGGGTTATGGATTATCCTGTGATGCTTACCATCCCACAGCACCTGATCCAAAAGGTATTGCCAGGGCAATGAGCAATGCTTTAGCTGATTCCGGGAAAAAGCCGAAAGAAATAGACTATATATGTGCCCATGGAACAGGCACTCCGGCTAATGATAAAAGCGAGGTGCAGGCTATAAAAGAGCTTTTTGGAGAAAACTCTAAGAAATTGCCAGTCAGCTCTATAAAATCAATGCTAGGCCATACTATGGGAGCATCATCATCTATTCAATCAGGTGCGTGTTGTCTTGCTTTGAAACAGGGCCTAATTCCGCCGACAATAAATTATGAAACCCCTGATCCAGATTGTGAAATTGACTGCGTCCCAAATAGTTCAAGAAAGCAGAAAATACAAACAGTTCTAAACAACGGCTTTGCCTTCGGCGGCAATAATTGCTGTGTGGTGTTTGAGGCGATAAATGAAAAGTAAGCGAACAGTATTTTTGACAGGAGCTACAGGATTAGTAGGATCTTATTTGCTTAAGGTTTTGCTTGAGAATGGTCATAAGGTTTATGCTTTAGCTAGAGGTAAGAAAAATAAAATTCCATATGATAGAGTTATTGGACTTTTAAAATTTTGGGACGATACCATTAGAGAAGAAATTTTCAGAAATCTATCAGTTATCGAGGGAGATATTTCTGCACAAAACCTTAGTATTAAATCTAAAGAGTCATTGGATGAGATTATTTCAGAAACTGAAGTTTTTTTTCATAGTGCTGCATTAGCTGAACTGAAGTCGC
>JAFGHG010000019.1 GCA_016939345.1 Candidatus Omnitrophota bacterium | reverse complement strand
TTCTGCCTCTTAAGACAGTGGGGGTAATGGGAGACAAGAGGACTTATGAATATGTTTTGGCCATAAGAGCCGTAGACAGCCTAGACGGTATGACTGCTGATTGGTTTAAGATTCCTCATGATATCCTTAACGAGATCTCTAACTCTATTATAAATAAAGTAAGAGGCATCAACAGGGTAGTTTATGATATAAGCTCCAAGCCTCCGGCGACTATAGAATGGGAATAACCATATAAGGTCTAGGGATAAGGGGATAGGGTTTTATCCTTAACCCCAATCCCTAGACCCCAAACCCTAAATTTGATGGAACATAGCGATTTTGTACATCTGCATGTGCATACCCAGTACAGCCTTTTAGACGGGGCTTGCCTGCTTGAGCGCCTTGTTGATAAAGCAGTCCAATGCAAGCTGCCTGCTTTAGCTATGACTGATCATGGCAACATCTTTGGAGCCATAAAATTCTACAGCCTCTGTATAAAAAAAGGAATAAAGCCCATAATCGGTTGTGAAGTATATGTTGCTCCGGGGTCACGGCTGGAGCGGGAGTATTCTCCTGGAGAAGAAACCAATTACCATCTTATTCTCTTGGCTAAAGATGAAAAGGGATACTCTAACCTGATCAAACTGGTAAGCATCGCCCATATGGAAGGCTTTTATTATAAACCTCGTATAGATAAAGAAATTTTACATACTTATAGCCAGGGATTAATAGCATCCAGTGCTTGCCTTGGCGGTGAAATACCTAAAGCTATACTGTCAGATAACATTAGTAGGGCATTCAAGATAGCTGATGATTACTTGAATATCTTCGGTAAAGGTAATTTTTATCTTGAGATAATGGATAATGGTTTAAAAGAGCAGAGAAAAGTCAACAAAGCCCTTTTAAATATTTCCCGGGACCTCAAGATACCGGTTGTGGCCACAAATGACATACATTATCTGGAGAAGGATGAGGCTTTTGCTCATGAAGCATTGCTGGCCATACAGACCCAGACTACAATTGATGATCCTAACCGCTACCGCTTCAACAGCGATACATTTTATTTCCGTACTCCGCAGGAGATGAAGACTATTTTCAAAGAAATACCGGAAAGCATTAATAATACAATTGAGATAACTCAGAAATGTAATCTGACCATAGATTTTTCCAAGATTCACCTTCCCCATTTTCCTATACCCGAGGGAGAAACCGAAGACGGTTATTTAAGAAAGATCGCTCTAGAAAATCTGCCTTCCAGATATGATGATATCGATGATAAAGTCAAAGAAAGGCTAGAGTACGAACTAAGTGTCATAAAGAAGACCGGTTTTTCTTCTTATTTTCTTATTATCTGGGATCTTGTCAAATTTGCTAAAGAAAACCATATACCGGTCGGTCCTGGCCGGGGCAGCGCAGCCGGGAGTATCATCAGCTATATTCTTAAGATTACAGATGTCGACCCTTTAAGCTATGGTTTGCTTTTTGAGAGGTTTCTCAATCCGGAAAGGATATCCATGCCTGATATCGATATTGATTTTTGTTATGAAAAAAGGTCAGAAGTCCTGGAATACGTCGGCAAGAAATACGGCAAAGAATCGGTAGCTCAGATAATCACTTTCGGAACTATGCTTGCCCGGGCGGTAGTCAGAGATGTAGGAAGGGTGCTTGGCTTCAGTTATTCTGAAGTAGATAAAATAGCCAAGATGATACCTTATGGTGTCGGCCAGCACATCAATCTAAGAGAAGCTTTGTCATTGAATTTAGAGCTGGCTGATATCTACAACTCCGATTCAAGGATAAAGCGCCTTATAGACGTAGCCATGCAGCTGGAAGGCCTATCGCGTCATGCATCTACTCATGCTGCAGGGGTTGTTATAAGTGATAAGCCCCTTATGGAAAGGGTGCCTTTGACCAGAGGCGCTGACGGAGAGGCAGTTACTGGTTTTGATATGGGTTCACTTGAGAAAACCGGGCTTCTTAAGATGGATTTTCTCGGTTTGAAGACTTTGACAGTCATCGAAGAGACTCTGAAGATAGTAGAGAGGACCCAAAAGCAGTCTCTCAACATGACTACTTTAGCTTTGGATGATAAAAAGACCTTTTCTTTGCTGGCAAAAGGAGAAACTATCGGGGTGTTTCAGCTTGAAAGCAGAGGCATGAGAGATATCCTTAAGAAGATAAGACCTACCCGTTTTGAGGACCTGATAGCTGTATTGGCTTTATACCGGCCGGGCCCGCTTGGCAGTGGAATGGTCGATGATTTCATCAACCGCAAACAGGGAAACAAAAAGATAACTTATATCCATCCCAAGCTTGAACCGATATTAAAGACGACTTACGGGATAATACTTTACCAGGAACAGATAATGCAGATAGTTTCTCAGCTGGCTGGCTTTGATATGTCCAGGGCAGATCTTCTGCGAAAAGCCATAGGTAAAAAAATACCTGAGATCATGGATGAGCAGCGCAATCTGTTCATTGAGGGGTGCAAAAAGAACAATATCAGCCAGAGCATAGCCAATCAGATATTCGATTTAATCGATTATTTTTCCGGTTACGGTTTTAATAAATCGCATTCTACGGCTTATGCTTTGATATCATACCGGACAGCTTTCTTAAAAGCAAATTATCCGGTTGAATTTATGGCGGCTCTGCTTACAAGTGAGCGTAACAATACCGATAAGGTTGTAGAATATGTTGCTGAGTCCGGTCACATGAAGATTAAGGTTTTGCCGCCAGATATAAACACCAGTTTTACAAATTTTACCGTGACTCAAGATAACAACATACGTTTTGGGTTGATGGCAATAAAAAATGTAGGCAAAGCAGCTTTGGAAAACATTATTCAGACAAGGAAGCAGGGCGGTTTTAAAAGTATATTTGATTTTTGTGAAAGAGTTGATTCAAGGGTTGTTAATAAAAAGGTCATGGAGAGCCTGATCAAGTCCGGAGCAATGGATAGTTTTAACCTTAAGCGGGCCCAGATGATAGCTGTCCTTGATAAACTTCTGAATAAGTCGGCAAAGAAAATAGATACGGCCCAGATGACTCTTTTTGCTCCGCCCCCACCTGACGAAAGCGTCCCTGATATAGATGAGTGGCCTCTTTTGCAGATACTGGCTTTTGAAAAATCCCTGCTCGGTATTTATTTGACCAGTCATCCTTTATACTGTTATTCGAGCATTATAAAATATCTTGCCCGGCAAAAAATCTCTTCTCTTTACGAACAATCACGCAGCCAGGAGGTAACTATATGCGGGGTCTTGGAAAAAGTAAAGTTTATCACCACCCGCAGAAAAAAAGAAAGAATGGCCATAATAAAGATCGAAGACGAGACATCAAGCATCGAAGCTTTTATATTTCCCCGTTTATATGAAGAATCCGCTCTTTACCTTCGGGAAAAAGGCGTGATTTTATTAAGAGGCCAGGTCGAGGCTAAGGACAAGATACCTAAAATACTGGCATCAGAGATAATACCTATAGATAAAGTCATGGCCAGCGTAAAGAGAGCAGTTATATCTGTAGAAGGCAAATCTTTGCCTCTGGACCGTCTCAAAAAGGTTTTTATATCCAATAAAGGGGCTACCCCGGTATTTTTTTCCTTTAAAGATTCGAAATTGCAGGGCGTCAAGGTAAAAACCGATAATAATTTTCATATTGCCTTAAATGACAAGGCCCTTGATGATATTGGCTCTCTTGTCGGCGAGGAAAACGTTATTTTGACACTTTAATTTTTTGATTAATTATAGGATCTATAGTTTTATCTTGGTTAAAAAAGTTAATCTTGACATAACACATTGATACTGATAAACTTAAAATATGAGAAAAAGGGATATTGTTCTCAAAATCAGCCAGGAAACAGGGATTAAGCAGATTGTAGTTAAAGAAGTCGTTCAGAGGACTTTTGACGCTATCCTTTCCGCACTTCAAGACGGTAAAAGGATTGAGCTCAGGAATTTTGGAGTTTTCCAGGTAAAGAAAAGAAAGAGAAGAATTGGCAGAAATCCTAAAACTGGTCAAGTCGTGCCTGTTCCTGAAAGACAAACAGTAGTCTTTAAACCTGGCCTGGAGATGAAGCAGAATATTAAATAGCTTCGCTGGTTTGCTTATCTTCTAGGGAGACAGTTTCCGGGAAGATAAACCTCTTCAATTTTCTTACCTTTGTCTACATGCCTAATATCTGTTGGAGGATAAAAAGTGAAAAAATTTTCCAGTATAAGAGGAACCACTGATTTTGATGCCTTAGAAGCAGGGATCTTTTATGATTTGACTCAAAAAGCAAGGAATACCCTGGTCCGCTTTGGCTTTGAAGAAATAATGCTTCCGGTTTTAGAAGAGCAGGGGCTATTCTTAAAAGGCATAGGTGAGTCATCTGACATAACAGAAAGACAGATGTTTAAGATTGAGGGCAAGGATACAGTTCTCCGGCCGGAGGGCACTGCCGGAGTAATACGTTTTTTTATTGAGCATTCTCTGTACAAGAAAAGCGGTTTCTATAAGTTTTTTTACATTGGGCCTATGTTTCGCGGAGAGCGACCTCAAAAGGGTAGGCTTCGCCAATTCAATCATATAGGAGTCGAGGCTATAGGAAGCAGCAGCATATATCTTGATGCTGAGGTAATAATTCTTCTTATGAAGATTTTGGACCAGCTGGGAGTAAGGGACAAACAGCTTATAGTAAATACTTTAGGTTGCGCAAAGGATAAATCTGCGCTTAATAAGATACTTTTTTCCGATTTGAAGAATAAAAAAGAATCTCTTTGTGATAACTGCAAGCGCAGGCTGGATAAAAACCCTTTAAGAGTCCTTGACTGCAAACAAAGTTTATGCAGAGAAACTGTAGCATCGCTTAAGCTAGAAAACTCTTATCTTTGCGGGGACTGTCTTGATTCCTTCAAAAAATTGCTTTCAATCCTAGACAGCTTTGGTGTAGAATACAAAAACGATCCCTATCTGGTAAGGGGTCTTGATTATTATACTAATACGGTTTTTGAGGTTACATCGACAAAAATAGGATCTCAGGATGCAATTGCCGCTGGAGGCAGGTATAATAATCTGACAAAGTCTCTTGGTGGTCCGGATGTACCGGCAATAGGTTTTGCTGTGGGAGTCGAACGGGTTATGCTTTTGCTGGATAAAGAGGATAAAAGGACAGAACTTGATGTTTTTATAGCCTCAACAAGCCAAAAACTGCAGGAAGCTGCTTTTGAGATTTTAAATAAATTAAGGGATGCAGGATTTGTTGCTGATTGCGATTACCTTGATAAATCTTTAAAAGGCCAGTTAAGAGCAGCTCAAAAAAGAGGCGCGCGCTTCGTCATTATCTTAGCGGAAGAGGAATTTAAAAATAATACCGTTGCCCTTAAAGACATGCGCAAAAATTCCCAGACTTTAATCGAGATGACCCAGGTTGTAAAGTCTTTGAAAGAAAAGATTTAATTTCAGTTATAATATTCACAAAGCTAACAGGAGAAAAGATGTTAAGAACACACACTTGTGGCCAGCTTACAGCTGAAGACGTCAACAAGGAAGTAATTTTATGCGGCTGGGTGGATTCCCGGCGTGACCACGGAAAAATAATTTTTATTGATATCAGGGACCGGTATGGGCTTACCCAGGTAATATTCCTGCCTAAACCCAATGTCCAGACTTATGAAAAAGCCAAACGGCTTCGTAACGAAGACGTGATCTGCCTTAAAGGCATGGTTAATCCCAGGCCGCAGAAGACCGAAAACCCTAAGATCTCTACGGGCTTTGTGGAGGTTTGCGCCCAGGAATTAGATATTCTAAGTGAATGCGGGGATCTGCCTTTCAATATCGAAGACGGGCTTGATCTGGGCGAAGAGATAAAACTTACTTACCGCTACCTGGACTTAAGGCGCAAAAAGGTTTCCGAAAAAATAATTCTAAGACATAAGTTTAATCAAGCATTCAGGGAGTTTTTAAATAAAAAAGGTTTTCTCGAAATCGAGACCCCATTTTTGACTAAATCTACGCCTGAGGGAGCACGCGACTATCTGGTTCCTTCCAGGCTTAACCCCAATAAATTTTATGCACTTCCTCAGTCTCCCCAGCTTTTTAAGCAGATTTTGATGGCCAGTGGTTTTGACCGTTATTATCAGATAGTCAAATGCTTTCGCGACGAAGATTTAAGAAAGGACCGTCAGCCGGAATTCACCCAGCTGGATTTGGAGATGTCTTTTGTAGAAGAGCAGGATATACTGGCACTGGTAGAGCAGATGATGGCTGAAGTGTTTTATTCTGTTTTAGGCATAGATTTGAAACTGCCTTTTCCCCGGGTATCGTATAAAGAGGCTATGGAAAAATATAAAAGCGATAAGCCTGACATAGGAGAAGGCCAATACCGTTTTCTTTGGGTGGTAGATTTTCCTTTATTTGAATATGATCAGGATGAGAAGCGCTGGCAGGCATGTCATCACCCCTTTACTGCGCCTAACAGCGATGATCTAAAAAATTTAGATAAAGATCTTTCCAGCATAAGAGCCCGTTCTTATGATCTGGTATTAAACGGCTCGGAGATAGGCAGCGGTTCCATAAGAATACACTCCGGAAAGCTTCAGAAAAAGATATTTGATATACTGGGTATCAGCGATGAAGACGCTCAGAGCAAATTTGGTTTTCTGCTCAAAGCCTTTAATTTTGGTTTTCCGCCTCATGGCGGAGCAGCTTTTGGTTTAGACAGATTATATGCTATAATAACTCAATCGGAAAGTATACGCGAGGTTATAGCTTTCCCCAAGACCCAGAAAGGCGTTTGCCTTTTAAGCGATGCTCCTTCAGGGATAAACGACGGTCAGCTTAAAGAGCTTAACATAGAGTTGCTGGAGCAGGAGGAAGAATAACCATAAACAAATATCGAAATCCAAAACAAATTCTGAAAATTTGAAGTTTTTTTCGATTTCGGGGTTTTGTCTTCGGATTTGAGCAAATTAAAACACACTATAGAAGAGGGGGTAAGAGATGAGTAACAGGTTGTTTTTTATGGTGATTATCGCAGTTTTGTTTGTTGCCGGTTGTGTGACCATGCGTACTTATACAATTGAGAAGCCAAGGAAAGATACAGAGATATCGGGGAATCAAGGCTATATCTCCGGATCGCCCAGTTCTGAGCCTAAAGAGAACAAGTTTGGTAAAACCAGGAAAGTATCTGTTCTTGAGATAGAGATCCCCCCCAAGCAAGATAAGGCCGCCGCACCGGCTTCCGGGAGCAAAGATAAAAAGACTTCGATAAAAGATATTGAGGAAGAACCTTTATGGGTAGAAGAGCCTGTTGCTTCCATGGAAGAGGAAGATGTTGATTACAGGCAGGAAATAGACGATTCTTTTGAAAGCAATGATCTTGAATATTACACTATTCAGAAAAACGACACTCTGCAGAAGATCTCATATAAATTTTACGGGACTACCAAGAAATGGAATATGCTTTATGAAGCTAACCGCAATGTTTTAAAGGGTCCTGATAAAATTTATCCAGGGATAAAGATAATCATCCCTTAATCATTATCATGGAAAAAATCATTACCATCGATGATTTTTCATACCTTACTTACATCTGCGGCCCTAAAGACGAGAATCTAAAATACCTGCAAAAGTTATTGGAGCTTACCGTAAATATTGAACCCCAGGGTATTCTGTTAAGAGGGGCCAGAGAAAGGGTGGAGTCAGCTGAAAACATCATAAAAAAGATCTACTCTCTGGCTAAAGAAGGTATTAACTTAAGCCATGAGGAGCTGCGGCAGATGGGACAATCCCAGAAAGACAGTCAAAGATTTAATTCAAACTCTCCGCTTCCTGGTTCAGCCGCACAAAACGCAATACCTGTTCCTTCTGCTAGGAAAAAGCAGGTTTTTCCTAAAACCTCAGGCCAAAGCAGTTACATTGAAGCAATAAAAAAATATGATATAGTTTTTTCAATAGGACCGGCTGGCACCGGGAAAACCTATCTGGCGATGGCTATGGCAGTTAATTATTTAATGCAAAAAAATGTGCGCAGGATCATCCTTACCCGTCCGGCGCTAGAGGCAGGAGAATCTTTAGGCTTTCTTCCCGGAGACATGCACGAAAAATTAAGTCCTTACCTGAGGCCCTTGTATGACGCCTTGTATGATATGACCGACGTAGATGTAATCGAAAATCATTTGGAAACAGGAATTATCGAAATAGTCCCTCTGGCTTATATGCGGGGGAGGACTTTAAACAATGCTTTTGTTATTCTTGATGAGGCTCAGAATTGTACAGCTGACCAGCTAAGGATGTTTTTAACCCGTCTTGGCTTTGATACGAAGACAGTCATAACCGGAGATATCACCCAGAGTGATCTTCCCGGAGGGAAACCCTTGGGGCTTATCGAGGCTTCTAAGCTCTTAAAGTCTATAAAAGGCATAAAGTTTGTCAATCTGACTAAAAAAGATGTGGTCAGGCACCCTTTGATCCAGAAAATAATAATGGCCTATGAAACTTACTATAGCAAAAAAACAAATTGATTTAAATAACCTGCTTATCGGTTTAGGTTTCTTCGGGGCCATGAGTTTTGTCTTTTACCGCTTCGATATAGATTTTTCTCTTCTGATTTTAGGCTTTATCCTTTTTCTTTATGCCAGGTTCCTGCGCAAAATTGAGGGTCTTCCTTCAGATCTTGATCTGGCTATATTAGGCGCCTTAGCCATACTTATCCCTCTTTTGACCGTTGAGTTTAAATTATCCGGCTATGCGATTTCCGCTATTGGTTTTTCCATGCTGATAACTCTTTTATTCGAGAACCTGGAGCTATCATTTCTCTTTATAGTATTGATTTCTTTTCTCGGCGCAGCCATAGACGGTTCGAATTTTAATTTAGGCGTAAGCTTGTTTGCCGGTTCAGCAACAGCAGCCATGCTCAGTTACCGGGTGAGGCGAAGGTTTCAGGTAATTAAGGCCGGGTTTCTAGCCGGCACTGTGCAGTTTATCGCTGCCTTTATAATGGAGCGCCAGCAGATGTCTTATTTTTTTTCCGGACCAGACCTGAGCCTTCTAAAAATATGCCTTTTTAACGGAGTGCTTTCATCTTTTTTTGTCATAGGCATCCTTCCTCTTTTTGAATATGTATTCAAAGTAGTAACTAACATTTCTTTGCTTGAGCTATCTGATTTTAACCAGCCCCTTCTTAGAAAGCTTGTCCTTGAAGCTCCAGGTACCTACCAGCACTCGCTGGTAGTAGCCAATTTGAGCGAATCAGCTGCTGAAGCTATTGGAGCCAATTCGCTTTTAGCCAGGGTAGGAGCCTATTACCATGATGTGGGTAAGCTTCTAAAGCCGGACTATTTTGTTGAAAACCTTATTAGTTACCGTGACGTCCATAAGAACCTTAAGCCATCTATGAGCAAGCTTATTATTTTCAACCATGTTAAGGAAGGCGCTGAAGTGGCCAAGAAGCACCGTTTAAACCCTAAAATAGTCGATTTTATAATTCAGCATCACGGCAAGACCTTGGTCTACTATTTTTACCAGAGGGCCAAGGAGCTCGAACCGGACGGCAAACACGAAGAGGAATACCGCTACCCCGGGCCTAAACCTCAAAGCAAAGAGATTGCCATAGTGGCTTTAGCCGATACCGTTGAGGCTTTATCGCGGACCCTTGATGAGCCGACTCCGGCCAGAATAGAAGAGATGGTCCGTGAGGTAGTGAGAAAGCGCTTTATGGAAGGAGAACTTGATGAAAGCTCCCTGACCCTTAAAGACCTAGAAAAAATAACCCAGAGCTTTATTCGCATATTAAACGCCCTTTTCCACGTCCGCATCAACTATCCCAAGGATGAAAATAGAAATAACAAACCAACAAAAGCTAAAGAGAATTCATCTCAATAGGCTTTCTCAGAGATTAAAAAAAGTTTTTAAAATCCTTGGTCTTTCCTCGAAAAAAGCCTCATTTCTTCTTTGCGATAATTCTTTTATAAAGAAAATAAACTTAAAGTATTTCAAAAAAAATATCCCTACAGATGTTATTGCTTTTTCTTTAAAGGATGAGGCCGATCCTGATTATCTTGGTGAGATTATCGTCTCAGTCGAGCAGGCTTGTATTGTCTGCGGCAGATACGCTCTTTCCTTTCAAGAAGAGCTTTTTTTATACCTTGTCCACGGCATCCTGCATCTTTTAGGATACAATGATAAGACAAAAAAAGATAAGGAGAAAATGCATAGAAAGGAAAAAGAAATACTGGTTAAACTAGGCAGGATAAGAAATGATTAACAAGGATTCAGGTTTTGTATTGAAAAGGCATAATTTTCGCGAGACCAGCCTGCTGGTAACTGTTTATACTAAAGATTACGGCAAGATCAAAGGGATTTTAAAAGGTTTCTATACTAAAAAGAAAGAATTCAGTTCAAGCCTCGATATCCTGAGCCAGAATGAATTTGTTTTCTACCCTAAAAGGAGCGAGATCTGGCTTATCAGCGGAGTTGACCTTATTGAGTATTACGGTTTTATCAGGAATAACATATCCAAGGCAAGAGTAGCAGCGGTATTCCAGGAGATAATAGACAGGACAATGCAGCTTTGGGACAGGAATCAATATATATTCAAGCTGACCGAGGACTGTCTTAAACTGATGGCAGAGGAAGATGAGCTTAAAGTCCTTTATATTTTTTTAATAAAGTTTTTAACTTTTTCCGGGTTTAAGCCTGAGTTCAACCACTGCATCAAATGTAATGGCCTCTTAAGACAGGAAAGCTTGTTCAGTGTTTCTAAGGGAGGCTTTGTATGCGGGGGCTGCCAGAGGACTTTAAAAGATGTAAGAAGAGTGAGCAGTGAAGTTACCAGGTCTCTTTATTACATACAGGAGGCAGATTTCCCTATTGTCCAGAGGCTCGGTATTTCTTACAAATGCGAGGAAGAGATATTTTATATTTTGAGAGAATTTATAGCTTATCACTTAGAATTTGACCTTCTGGCAAAGTATGACCTGCATAGAAAGAGCAGAATTTTTATCCGCCAAGAAATTTGCCCCAAGTCTTGAAATTTTGATATAATACACAATCTGATTATGATTTATAAAGACAGAAAACCCATATCGATAGAGAAAAAAGCAAAAAAAACTGCCAGCAAAAGCTTTTTGCCGAAAGATATAGATACTTCGATACTGCAGACAATAAAATACGAATACCCCAAGACAAAAATTGAAGTCCAGCTGACCACTAACGAGTTTACCTGTATTTGTCCTTTTTCCGGCCTGCCCGATTTTGCCAGTTTGGCTATAAGCTATATTCCCCGCTATAAACTCATAGAGATGAAGTCGTTAAAGTATTATCTTTATGCTTATCGTAATGTAAAAATTTACAATGAACATGTGGTCAATAAGATCATTGAAGATTTAAAAAAAGCTCTTAATCCCTTTGAGATGACTGTAATCGGCGAGTTTACCAGCCGCGGGGGAGTAGACAACAGAGTCACCGCCCATTTTAAAGCAAAAGCTTAAATCTTAATAATCCAATTAGTTGTTATGAAAAGCAAGGAGATCGCCCAGATTTTCAGGGAAATAGCCCAGATGTTGGAGCTAAAAGGGGCTAATGTTTTCAGGATAAGGGCCTATGAGCGGGCAGCCTTGAATATTGAAAATCTCGGGGATCAGCTGAGCAGCCTTGCAGATACAGATGCTTTGACCAGCATACCCGGCATAGGCAAGGATCTTTCGCAAAAGATCAAAGAATACCTTCAAACAGGCAGGATCGATTATTACCAGGAGTTAAAATCTGATTTAGCGCCCGGGCTTTTAGAAATGCTGGCCATACCTGGATTAGGTCCAAAAACCGTAAGGCAAATTTATGAGAAGCTGGGGATAAAGACAGTGCAAGAGTTAAAACAGAAAGCAGCCAGCGGACAGTTGCGCCAGATAGAAGGTATAAAGGAGAAAACCGAAAGCAATATCATAAAGGGCATTGAGCTTCTTAAAAAAAGCGATGAAAGAATGTTGATAAGCCAAGCTTTAGATATTGCAGAAAGTTTTATCAGCAGGATTAAAAAATTCAAAGAGGTAAAGAGACTGGAGCTGGCCGGTTCACTGCGCCGGAGAAAAGAGACTATTAAAGACATAGATATCTTAGCCGGCAGTAAAGAACCAGAAAAAGTTATGGAAAAGTTCGTGAAACTTGACCTTGTTGATCGCGTAACTGCCAAGGGCAGGACAAAAAGCTCGGTCATTGCCAAAGCAAGTAATATAGCGGTCGACCTGCGGGTGGTTGATGAAAAAAGTTTTGGCGCAGCTCTTTTATATTTTACCGGCTCAAAAGCTTTTAATATAAGATTACGCGGTTTAGCCAGCAAGGCTGATATGAAAATAAATGAATACGGATTATTCTTAAAAGGCAAAAAGGGAAAACTTCTGGCATCGAAGAGCGAAGAAGATATTTTTGCTTATTTTAAAATGCCTTTTATAGCTCCTGAACTGCGTGAAGACAGAGGGGAGATTGAAGCAGCCTTGAGCCGTAATCTGCCCAGACTTCTAACAATAAAGGATATTAAGGGAGACCTTCATGTTCACTCAAAATATAGCGATGGAGATAATACCATCCAGGAATTGTGTCTGGCCGGTATAAAGTTTGGTTATGAATACCTAGGCATAGCAGATCATTCCCAGAGTTTAAAGATAGCCGGCGGATTGTCTATTGAGCAGCTTAAGAAAAAGATCAAAGAAGTAAGGAAGGTCGATGGTGCATTTAGTAAAATAAAGCTTCTTTGCGGCAGTGAGGTCGATATCTTAAGTGACGGCAGCTTGGATTACCCTGATGATATCTTAAAAGATCTGGATTATGTAATTGCCGCAATCCACAGCGGTTTCAAACAGTCTAAATCGCAATTGACCAAGCGCATTGTCACTGCCTGCAAAAACAGGTATGTTAATATTGTTGCTCATCCCACCGGAGGCCTTTGGGGGGTTAGAGAGCCTTATGAGATCGAAATGGATGAAGTTTTTAGGGCCGCGGCTGATAATAGCGTTGCCCTTGAGATAAATTCTCACCCTGAGCGTTTAGACCTTAACGATATAAACGCCTCTCTGGCCAGAAAGCATAAAGTAAAATTGGTGATAAATACCGATTCCCATAACACAGATCATTTAAGCTTGATTCAGTTCGGGATAAATATTGCCCGAAGAAGCTGGCTTGATAAAAGTGAGGTAGTAAATACAATGGGTGTAGAGAAATTTTTAAAGTGGCTAAAAAAATAATGAAGCATAAAGGTCTGTTTTTTTTTGTTATTTTTCCTCTGCTGGTGACTTCCTCCTGTTTTGGCCAGAAACTGTATAAAAACAATTTTCTTATAGCCGGGACCTACTTAGAGATTATATCACCTGATAAAGAAGCAGCCGGCATTGTCTATGATGAATTCAGGCGCCTGGAGAATATATTTAATGCCTATGATGATTCTTCTCAGCTGTCGGGTTTAAACAGATCTCATGGCCTTGGGTTTAAAGCTGCCCCAGAGTTAATAGAAGTTTTAGAAATAGCTCAGGATGTTTACCGCGAAAGTGAGGGGGCTTTTGATGCAAGCTGCGGCAGGCTTTTTGATTTCTGGAAGGATATCATCAATGACAACTCTAAAAAATCTCTGCCGGCGTCTGAGACTATACAGGGCCTGAAACAATTTTGTTCTATAAAAGATATTTCTGTCAATTCCGCTGATTCGAATGTGACTATAAATAAAGAGGGTATGAAAATAGACCTTGGAGGTATTGCTAAAGGCTACATGGTAGATAAAGCAGCAAAGCGGCTTAAAGAAAAGGGCATAAGCAGCGCGGTCATAAATGCCGGAGGAGACCTTTACTGTTTAGGAGATAATAATCATAAAAAATGGCGTATCGGCATAAGAGACCCCGAGTCAGCTAAGAACATAATCAAAGAGCAGGATCTTTTTAATCAGGCTATTGCAACCTCTGGAGACTATGAGCAGTTTTTCGAACTTGACTCAAAGAGATTTTCTCATATCATAGACCCTAGAACAGGTCTGCCTGCAGATAAAGGTATTGTCAGCGTGAGCGTGATTGCTGATAAATGCGCCTATGCCGATGCCTATGCAACTGCCTTTTACGTAATGGGTATAGCAAAGGTAAGGGATTTTTTTACCAGAAAAAAACCACCTCTAAAGGCTTTTATTGTTGAGACCGGCCGGTCAGATTATCAGGTTTTTAATTGAAGGTTTAACTGATGGAGAAGATTACTGTAGAAAAAATAAGGGCAAGGAAAAAAAAGAGAAAAATATCAGTATTAACCTGTTATGATTATTCATTTGCCAGGATAATAGATCAGGCTGGTATAGATATTATTCTGGTCGGAGACTCTTTGGCTAATGTGGTTTTAGGCCTAAAAGAGACCAGAGCCGTGCCTATCAGCGAGATGTATGCTCATACCAGGGCAGTCGCTAAAGCAGTTAAAAAGGCTTTGGTGGTTGCTGACATGCCTTATGCAGCTTATCAGAAATATCCAAAAAGAGCTTATCAGCACGCAGCTAAATTCCTAGACTGCGGGGCAGATGCAGTTAAAATAGAGTGGTTTAAAGATTGCCATAAGGTGCTTAAGGTGCTGGCAAAAAAAGGCATTCCAGTAATGGGCCACATTGGTTTGACACCACAAACAGTGCATTTATTGGGAGGATATAAAGTCCAGGGCAGGGACAGACAAAGGGCAGAGGAATTGCTTGAGCAGGCCAGAATATTTCAGTTATCAGGGGCTTTCAGTATTGTGATCGAATTAATACCTGAATTATTGGCAAAAAATATAAGCAGGCAAATAAAAATACCTACTATAGGCATTGGTGCCGGAAAATACTGTGATGGCCAGGTTCTGGTTTTATACGATTTTTTAGGGCTTTACAGCGAAAGAAAGCTAAAATTTGTTAGGATTTATCATGATCTGAGTAAAAAACTTGCATCTGCAGTCAAAAATTACATAAAAGACGTGGCCCAGGCCAGGTTTCCTTCTTCCAAGGAAAGTTTTTATTAAATATATTTTTTTTAAACTCTTGAAATGCATTGAAAAATATGGTATATACACTGAAAGCGTTTACAATAGATTATTTTGGGCCATGTAAGAAAGGAGGTCACGGTATGGGTCAGATCACATTAAAAGGGACCATGGCAGTGCTTCTTTTGATGGTTTTTGCCTCAATGTCATATGGGCAGACAGTAAATCATCAGGAGCAGTATGATGTTAAAGCCAGGATTCCCCAGCAGAATGGATTTAACGTAAGCATCAACAGGATCCAGGGCAACACCTGGACAACAAGAACGAGTGTTGATTTCGGCGAACTTGTATATGATAATACTTATAATATTTTTCTATCTAACTACATTTATGCCGTAGATGTCGGGGTAACCGCAAATCTGCCTAACTGGTCTATTCAGCACACACGAAGCTCATTAGTCCATACTACCAATGCTGCAGAGAATCTAAATAATAATATCAACGTAAGTTTTGTTAAGCAGCTCAGCTCTATCAATGACCAGGCTTTGGATAAAGTTACCTATGCAAACAGTGATGGGAAATCCTATAATAAGGCTCAGCTTGATGGAGGCTGGTTGAGGATCTATTATGGTATAGCAACCGGAGATGTTGATAATGATGCACCAGGAGCCCAGCCTATCGGCATCAGTAAAGCAGCAGGAAATTACCAGGGCCGTGTAACTTTGACTCTTTACGAGACTTTATAAGCTAGTTTTAATAACTAGTATTCTAGAGGGCGAAAAAGGTAAGAGAGCGTTTCTTTTTAATGGGGGACGCTCTTTTGCTTTTATATGCCTTTTAATTAAGGTTTTTGATAAATTGTGGTAATCAGCCGGTTCTGCTTCTGGCTGGGTTTTTCTTCGGCTGGGTTTGCTTTAAGGCTGCTTTCCTCTTTGGTCTGAATCTTTAAATCTATTTTGGGTATGGTTACAGAAATTGTATAAGATTTTTCTTCCTTGGCATAGAGGACAAAAGCCAAGGATAAAAGCATGCATATATATAACAGCATTCTTAATTTTTCTTTCATCATCTATTTAGAAAGTAACATATTTTCGGTTTGAAAACAAGGTTAAATTTCAAAACTCATTGACACTCAATGGATTGTATGCTATTTTATACTCAAATGAAGAAAACAGTTTTAATCAGCTTAATATTTATTGTCAGTTTTTCCTTACCAGTTTTATCTTTATCTGTAACTGTCCAGCCGCCCAGTTTCGATATCACTGCTAATCCGGCCGGAGTCAGGACTTTTATTCTGGAGGTTGAAAACGTTGACCCTAAAAACCAGGTAAAGGTTAAAATCTATCTGGAAACCCTTAAAATCGGCCCGGAAGGAGAGTTGACTTTTTTGTCTCTTTCAGACGATCCCCAGGGGCCTGGCAGCTGGATAAAAACCAATAACACCAGTATAATACTAGGCCCTATGGATAAGAAGAGGATCCCCTTGCGTTTACTTATACCGGCTAAGACCGAATCAGGCGGTTATTATGCTGCTGTGATCGCTGAGCCCGATACACAGGAAAAACCAGTCGGAAAAGGCTTACAGGTCGCTTTCAGATTAGCTTCGATAGTCAGAATAAGCGTTATGGGTTCACGGCCGCTTGTAAGGAAAGCCAGTATCAGTGATTTTTTTTACCTTAGAGGACCAATTGATCCGAAAACTCTAAATGAAGCTGAAGAAAAAGGTGCTTTGGGTGTTATAGCCAAAGAATACCCCAATACCGAAGGCTTGTTCTTTGCGGCCTTGATGAAAAATGAAGGAAATATACACTTTAAGACTTTCGGTTCAGTCCTGGTCCAAAGTGAAGATAAGCGCCGTAAAGGCGAAGTAGATTTTGTTTCAGGAACAGGAATAATATATCCTGGTTCAGGCAGATTTTTTGTTGCCCATTTTCCCTATTCATTATCCGAAGGCGATTATCTTGCCAAGCTTCGCTTCCGCCAGACAGGCTTGTCAACAATTACCAAAGATTTCCCTTTTTCGATTAAAATATCAAGGGATCTGGAAAATAACACTGATGATGCTTTTTTGCCTTTGTTAATAACACCTGGGTCCATCGAACTATCAGCTTCCCGGGGAGCTTTTAGAACAAAGAAATTTTCGGTTTATAATCGCCTTAAGGAGGATGTAAATTTGAATATTTCTTTCGACGGCCAGACAGGTGAATGGATTGAATCCAATACTGATTCCATAACCATACCTTCAGGAAGGAGTAAAGATGTTATTTTGCAGTTTAATATCCCCAGAAACCTTGGAGAAGATGATTTTAGTGGTATAATAAGACTTAGAGACCAGCAGAACGGCATTGATCAGGAGATAAAAGTAGATATTTTAATCGAGGGAGCTAACAGAGAGTGGTAAAGAAAATTGCTGTCTTTTGTCTTATTATATTTTTTTCCCTGTTAGCTGCTTTTTCTGCCGAAGACTACGAAGAACCTCAGGTTTTAGTAAATAATATTTTTTATGAAACAGATGTCCGCCAGGCCTTGCAGGATATTTCTGCCCAGACCAATATACCTATAGTCATAGATCCTTCGGTACAGGGGTTTATAAACATCGAGTTAAAAAGCGTGCCCTTAGACGAGGCGCTTGAGATGATACTTGTGCCTTTAGGCTATACTTACAAAAGAATAGATAATTACTATGTAGCAGGTTTGGCTAGGCCGGAGAGCCCGGTATTTAATCTTCTGGCTAAAACCGAAGTTATATCTCTTGATTATATCAAGGCAAAAGACGTCAACGATCTTGTTTCTGATTTTTTCCATCCCTTCATAAAAGCCAATCTTCAGAACAATTCAGTGACTATAACCGCCCCCCAAAACATTATTGACCGCTTTATCGAGGATATAAAAAAAATCGACCGGCCGAGAAGGCAGGTTATGATGGAAGCTTTAGTTGTTGAGATATCAGAAGCAGGAAAAAAAGAGCTTGGCATTGAATGGGGCAGCATGCAGGAAGGAGGCTTCACCGTAAGCCCGCCTTCATCATTTACTTATGACAACTATGTGGGCACAACTGTTAATGACCAGTTTGAGTTTTCCGGAACAGTAACTCAAGATACCCTAGTTACTTTAAAGACCATGATTCAGGAAGGTAAAGCTGTTGTGAGAGCTAACCCCAGGATTTCTTCCTTAGACGGAGAACAAGCCAGCATTTTTATCGGCAAGGAAGAGTATTTTCTTATCAACACCGGTTCACAGGCTTATCCTTACAATACCTTGGAATCTATAGGTACAGGAGTTACTTTAAAGATAACCCCTTCAGTTTCTTCAGTAGGCTCAATAACCGTAAAGATAGAACCTGAAGTAAGCGAAGTGGTAGGCACTGGAACAAGCGATTTGCCTATCGTTAACAAAAGGACCGTTTCAACAACAGTCAGGGTTTTTGACGGAGAAACCATAGTCATCGGAGGCCTGGTCCAGCATAAGTCGTCAGTTACCGATACCCGGGCTCCGGTATTGGGAAAGATCCCTATCCTGGGAGGGCTTTTTAAATCAAAAGGCAGCACTACCGAGGACAAAGAGGTTTTGATATTTATCACACCTCATCTTTCTGATCTGGTTGAAAAACTAATGGAGGTCGATGCAAAACCAATAAAGGATTCCCAGAAAACATTCTTTGCTAAAAGGCAAAGCCCCTATCAGCCTTCTCAAGCCTACAGAGGTTCTTATCTGAACCGGCCGAGGAATGGCTACGATGATTCTTCGGCAAACATGACCGATGTTTTTGACAATGAGGAATATCTGCTAAACCGATATATCGATTATGTCCGGGAGATTATCAATACCTCTGAAGTAAGGCATCTTTTAATGGCACTTTACGATTATACAGTCATAAACGATCAGGTTTTAGCCCGTTTTACCGTCAGCAGCAGCGGATATGTCAATAATGTTTCTATCGTAAAATCATCTGGTTCAGATATTATCGATAGAACAATAAAAGACGCCATAGTCCAATCAAGCCCACTGCCTAAATTTCCTTCCGGGGTCAGAAAAAGAAGCCTTGATCTTACAATGGCTTTTCATCTGCGTTAACCCGCATTATATATATAATTTTCACATCTAATTTAATTGACTCCTTTATTATGTTTTGGTATGATGTTACCTCTCTTCTAGAGACGGTTATAAGCTTATTTTACAATATTGGCTAATTTAGAAAAAGGAAGGCCAGATATGATAAAGCGTTATACCCCCCCTGAAATCGGAGCAATCTGGAGCGAAGACGAAAAATTCAAAAGGTTTCTTAAGATAGAAGCTTTGCTCTGCGAAGCTCTGGCCAAAGAAGGCAAAATGCCTAAAGAAGCAAGCAGAGCCTTTAATAAAGTAAAAATATCGCCAGATAAAATAAGAAAGATAGAAGAAAAGACGCATCATGACATAATAGCTTTCCTTAAACACGTATCAAACCAGCTTGGTGATTATGCCCAATACCTGCATCTTGGCATGACCAGTTCAGATTTGCTTGATACTACTTTAGCCTGGCAGATCAGCGATGCCACAAAGATAATCCTCAAAGAGCTTAAGGAACTTCTTAACGAGGTTAAAAAGAAAGCTTTAAAATATAAAGATACTCTTTGCATGGCCAGGACCCATGGAGTACATGCTGAAATATACAGCTTTGGCTTGAAATTTCTCTATCTTTACAATGACTTGTTAGAGGAACATAAACTTTTATCGTCTAGCTTAGATTATGTTGCCTGCGGTAAAATCTCCGGGGCAGCAGGCACCTTTGCTTATTTTGATCCTAAAATAGAAGATTATATCTGTAAAAAGATAGGCATAAACAGGGCAGCGATATCTACTCAGGTGATTTCGCGCGAGAGAATAGCTTATTATATCTGTCTGCTGTCTTTGATCGGCTCTACTTTAGAGCGTTTTGCTACTGAAATAAGGCATTTGCACCGAAGCGAAGTTGCGGAAGCCCAGGAGCCTTTTTACAAGGGGCAGAAGGGTTCTAGCGCTATGCCCCACAAGCAGAACCCGATAATCTGCGAGCGCATATGCGGTCTTTCAAGGATAATCAGGGCCAATATGGTCGCTGCTTCGGAAGACATAAATCTTTGGCACGAAAGGGACATCTCTCATTCTTCTGTTGAGAGGATAATCCTTCCCGATTCGACCATAGCCGTTGTCTATATGCTTAAAAAGTTTAAAGAGGTAATTAAGAATTTAAAAGTTAATCCTGATAGTATGTTAAGGAACATCGAACTGAACCGGGGGATAATATATTCACAGAAAATACTGGTTAAATTGATGAGCAAGGGTTTATCGAGAATAGAGGCCTATGATATAGTTCAGGCTATTTCTCTTCAAGTGATAAACGAAAATTCCAGTTTTAAAGAAAAAGCCTTGAGCAGCCCTAAATTAAAAAAGTATTTAACTGCAAAGGAATTAGAAGATATTTTTAATCCTTATGCTTATTTAGCAAATATCGATAAAATTTATAAACGATTCAAATTGTCTTAACGCTGCTGATTAATATTCAAAAAAAGGCAATTTAACCCACCTTTTTATCAAATGATTTGCAGAATTGATGTTTTTCCCAAATTTAAGGTTTCTTCTCCAAGGATTTCTTCATTGATAAAGGATCTAGGCTTTAAAAAGCAAATAGAGGTCTACACAAGGAAGGTTTTTCTTATTGACTCTGATATCAGCTTGAAGGATCTTGATAGATTAGCCAAAGAACTGCTCATAGATCCTATACTTGAAGACTATACGATTTCTCAAGGGATCTTGCAGCCGTCTGCCGGCAGCCAAGAGATATTGATTACTTTTAATCCCGGAGTCTGCGACAGCGTTGCTTTGAGTTTTGAAAAAGCTTTAAAAGATTTAAATTTAAATCCCAAAACCACCCGGACAGCGCGTTTTTATGAATTTAGGGGGTTGACTCCCGCAGAGATCAAAAGTTGCGCTGCCAAGGTGCTTTTTAATCCACTAATCGAGCATATAGTCGAATATGATAAAGTCAAAGATATCCAAAACCTTGATGAGTTTTCCGGAAGCTCTTATAACTTCGACCTTATAACCATAGATATTTTAAGCGCCGATGACGAAAGGCTGCAGGCTATTTCCCGGCAGGGCTGTCTTTCCTTAAGCCTTGACGAGATGAGAATAATAAAAGCCTATTTTCAAAATCAGAAAAGGAATCCTACTGATTGCGAACTGGAAACCATAGCTACCCTCTGGTCGGAACATTGCGCTCATAAGACTTTCCGGGGAATTATAGATTACCGCGAAGAGGATAAAGAGGGAAAGGTTATCAAAAAAGAGACCATAGACAGTCTTTTAAAGACTACCTTGATGAAAGCCACCAATGAAATAGCTCACAAGGATTGCGTTTCGGTTTTTCACGATAATTCCGGAGTAGTTAAGTTTGATGATAATAACAATATCTGTTTTAAGGTAGAAACTCATAATCATCCTTCCAGCCTTGAGCCTTATGGCGGAGCAGCTACCGGAATCGGCGGCGTGATCAGAGATATTTTGGGCACAGGATGTTCGGCCCGGCCTTTTGCTTCAATAGATGTTTTTTGTTTTTCCCCCTGGCATATATCCTATAAGGAACTGCCCGAAGGCTTGCTTCATCCAAAACGCATTATTAAAGGCGTAGTCAAAGGCGTCAGAGATTATGGCAATCGTATGGGTATACCTACGGTAGCCGGTTCGGTAATCTTTGATCAACGTTATTTAGGCAACCCTTTGGTTTATTGCGGGACTTTAGGCATAATCCCCAGTGAAAAGTCAAATAAACGCACAAAGCCGGGAGATTTGGTTTTTCTGGCCGGAGCAAAAACTGGAAGAGACGGCATACACGGTGCTACATTTTCTTCCAAAGAACTTGATGAGCAGACAGTCGGCCTGACCAGTGCTGTTCAAATAGGAAACCCTATTGAGGAAAAAAAACTTACTGAAGCCATATTGCGGGCAAGAGATAAAGATTTATTCACTGCCATTACCGATTGCGGGGCAGGCGGTATATCCAGCGCAATTACCGAGCTTGCTCAGGGTCATGGGGTAGAGGTTGATTTAGAAAAAGTTCCTTTAAAGTATACAGGCTTAAGTTATACAGAAATTTGGATATCCGAGTCTCAGGAGAGGATGGTATTTTTTTCTTCGCAAGAGAACCTCGATGAGCTGAAAAAAATCTTCCAGGAAGAGGATGTAGATCTAACGGTTGTGGGAAAGGTCAGAGACAGCAAAAGCCTGATTTTGCGCTATCAGGGCAATAAAGTATGCGAGCTTGAGCTTGATTTTATATTTAATCTGCCCAAGCTTAGAAAAGAGGCGGTTTGGGTTATAAAAGATGAGGTTGATTATAAATTGAAAGAAAAGCATGATTACAGTTTTGACCTTAAAAGCTTATTAGGCGCACCCAACATCGCATCAAAAGACTGGATCCTGCGCGAATATGATCATGAAGTGCAGGCTGGTTCGGTAGTTAAATCATTGGCCGGGATCGAAAACCTGGCAGCTAACGATGCTTCAGTAGTCAGGCCTGATCTAAAAAGCCCTAAATGCGTAGCAATAGGCCTTGGGATAAATCCTTTTTATTCGGATATCGATGCCTATCATATGTCGGCATTGGCAATAGATGAAGCCTTGAGGAATGTGGTTTCTGCCGGAGGCAGGCTGGAGAAGACTTTTATCCTTGATAATTTCAGCTGGGGTTCTCCGGCTCAAGCCAGAACTCTTGGCAGTTTAGTAAGAGCCGCCAAGGCCTGTTATGATTTTGCAACTTATTACAAGACGCCTTTTATTTCAGGAAAGGACAGCCTGTATAACGAATACATTGTTGCTGATAAGCATATATCCATACCCGGAACGCTATTGATATCAGCAGTGTCGGTTATCGATGACTGGCAGAAAGTTATGACAGCTGATTTTAAACAGCAGGGAAACCTTATCTACATAGTCGGGTTCACTAAGCCCGAGCTGGGAGCAAGTGAATATTTTAGGCTCAACAATCTTAAGCAGGGCATAGTTCCTAAGGTAGATAGAGATAAGGCTAAAAAAATATTTTCCGCTCTTAGCAAGGCCATTGGTTCGGATTTAATTGAGAGCTGCCATGATTTATCCGAAGGCGGGCTTTCGGTAGCAGTTGCTGAGATGTGTATAAGTTCAGATTTAGGAGCCAGTATTTTTCTTGGGGAAGTCCCGGCAGAAACGAGCATACTTGGCTATGAAATTTTATTCAGCGAATCTGCGACACGTTTTGTTATCGAGGTTAAAAAGGAAAATAAAGACAAATTGGAGCATGTTTTACGCGGGCTAGATTACGGACTTATCGGCTGCATAAGCCAGGATAAGAAATTAACTGTTTTTAATAAAGAGCAGAAAGAAATAATCAGCCTTAAAGTAGATGATTTGCGTAATTCATGGCTTGATACCTTTGAGGAATTCAGGAAATAATAACCATCATGAAGCCTAATGTTTTGATTGTAAGGACTGCCGGGACAAATTGTGATAAAGAGACGGAATTCGCTTTCAATTCTGCCGGCGCCAGGACCTCTTTGAGGCATATAAATTATATAAAGGAAAAAAATGACTTTTCCGATTATCAGATAATTGCTATACCCGGAGGTTTTAGCTACGGCGACGATTTAGGAGCCGGAAAAATCATGTCTCTGGAATTTATTTACTGGCTGAAGGAAAGCCTTTCAAAATTCATAGAAAAAGGCGGCTTGATGATCGGTATCTGTAACGGTTTTCAAATCATGGTTAAGACCGGGATATTGCCGGATCTGGATTTTAAGCAGAAGGTAACCCTTACCGATAATGACTCCGGACGGTTTGAAGACAGGTGGGTCTATTTAAGCACAAAAGAAAGAACAGGAGAGAAAAAAGTCAAATCAATATGGCTTAAAGATATGCCGCAGTTAATATCTTTGCCTGTTGCCCACGGAGAAGGAAAATTCTATGCAAACAATAGTATTTTAGATAAAATAGAAGCCAACGGCCAGGCTGTATTGCGTTATGTGGACAGAGAATCAAAGCTGGCAGGCTACCCTTTAAATCCTAACGGCTCCCTAAACAACATAGCAGGCATCTGTGATATAAGCGGAAGGGTTCTTGGCCTGATGCCGCATCCAGAGCGCTGTATTTTTAAGCATCACAGTCCGTTATGGCAGGGCCAGAAGTCAGAAGGCTACGGTTTGAGATTTTTTATCAATGCAGTTGGTTTTTTTAAGTAGCTATTTGCCATGAAAAGCACGACTTATAAAAAAAGCGGAGTAAACATCGCCAAGGCAGATGTTTTTATAAAGGGATTGAGCAGGCTATTCCCTTCTAAAGAAACTAGCAGGGCCAAAGCTTTTGCATCGACTTTTGACCTGGCCCCGGTATTAAAAAAATACAATCACCCCTTGCTGGTTTCTTCAAGCGATGGCGTGGGGACAAAATTGATCTTAGCCCAGCAGCTTAATAGCCATTTTTCTGTAGGCATCGATCTTGTGGCTATGAATGTAAATGACATAATCTGTATGGGAGCAAAGCCTTTGTTATTTCTTGATTATATAGCCTGCGGAAAGCTTAAGCCCCAAGTCATGCTTGATGTGGCAAAAGGTATAAAAAAAGGCCTTGAACTTTCCGAATGTATTCTCTGCGGAGGAGAAACAGCTGAGATGCCGGGGATGTATGGGGCCGATGATTATGATTTAGCCGGTTTTTGTGTCGGCATAGTCGATAAAAAAAATATTATCGACGGCAGAAGTATCAGAAAAGGCGATCTTGTGCTGGGGATTGAATCTTCAGGCCCGCATTCTAATGGTTTTTCTTTAATAAGAAAAGTTTTTTCCCAGAAAGATATAAAAAAATACT
>JAFGHG010000018.1 GCA_016939345.1 Candidatus Omnitrophota bacterium | reverse complement strand
TTAAGAAAACATCAAAATGAAAAAAATAAATTATGGCAAGGGAAAATATAGCTATAAACCCAAGGCATAAAAAATCATCACTTTTTAACCGAGTCCCAGTCCCCATACAAACAGCTCCCCTTCTTCTGCCGTATAACGAAAAGTTATTTTTCTTAAAACCATGGGTTTATTGAATTCGATGCTTGAACCGTAAATTCCGGCGGAAAAATCCTCCCAGGCCCCAGGATAAGATGTCCTGCCGGTAAAACTAAAAAGCTTTCGCCAGGTATAAACAGTTTCGCACTTATTAACCTTTAATGAGGGTTTGCTCCAATCCTGAGTCTCAATCCCTAAACGCAAAGGAAAAACATAGATTTTACCGGCTTTATCCTCTAGGATTACTTCTGCGACTTTCTGGCCTTGAATTATATTTATAACTATCATATTGCTTAAAAGATTTATCTTTCTGCATGTAAAATCACCGGAAAGGGGTATCTCCTGGAAACTATCGGACTTTTCGCGGCCTATCGAGAACTCGCCCGATACTTTATATTGTTTTTTATCAAAGCTCAAGTTTAAGGGCAACTCAAGATCTTTGAATTCTACACCATATGTAGTAATCGGCTGCCTAACTTGGCCAGAAGAAGCATCTATCAAAAAACCCTCGGAAGGTTTTTTCTTCAGTAAATATCCAAAAAAAGGATACTTGCTGTAACTTGATATCAAATAAAAATCTTTCTCTATTTCTTTTAAAACCTCATCAAAGCGGTATTTGAGTCTGGCAATAGTGTTGTTCTTGACAATAAGGATCTCTTCTTTTGTAGATGCGGTTTTTAGTATCTCATATTTTGACTTTTCGAATAAGCTAAAGCGCTCTAAGTCTTTAGGAAAGTAATAGTCTATGGGCAATCCCTGGCCGTCAAACATTAGCATAGGCTTGAGGCTTGCTGCCTGATAAGCCAGCTCAGAGGCTTTTCTATAGTCTATCATCTCGGAATAAAGCCAAAGTTTCTTTTGGCGGGCAACCAGAGAAAAAAGGTTTACGATAATGAAAAAAAATAAAATAGAAAGGACTGTCTTTTTAGAAAGTTTGGATATCGCAACTGATAAGCATATTATAAAAACCGGCCAGGCAAATGCGACATGCCTTGGCTCGAGTCCGCAAGCCCAAGCTCCGCCAAAAGGGTCTATGATGATGAACGCAACCACAACAGCCAGAAAGTATATTGCCGGCATGTAAACGGAAGATTTTATTTTAAACATCTGAGCGCTGCCCTTTATAGACAAAAAAACAACTAAAAGCATCGCTAAAGCAATAAAGGCTTGAAGCAGCGGGTTAAAAAAAGGGTACACGCTGTAGCCAAATGTAAAAATAAAAAAAGTAAAAGGTAATTTTAGGAAATTTATTAAAGAAACCGGCCTAATCACCATATCTAGTCTGTGGGCTGTGTTGCTGTGTGACTGGACAAAACCCCAGATAATGCTTCTTAAGGAAGGTACAAGGCCCAGGGCTAATAAAAAAATAATACTTAAAGATGTGATTATAACGGCTTTAATCCTTTGTTTTTTTGGCAGAGAAATTATCAGTACCGCCGGCAATTGCGCACTTATTACCAAAAGACTAAAAGCATGGGAGAAAAGAAGAAGCAAACCGCTCAAGATAAGATAGATTCTTGTTTTTGTTGATTTTTTGTCGTTTAGAAAATTGAAAGAGGTTAACATAAAAAGCGCTGTAGCCATTATAAAAAAAGAATAAAATCTTAACTGCTGCGACTGGTAAACAAGAAAAGGCGAGGATGAACTGAGAAAACCGGTTAATAGACCGGCTTTCCGCCCGCCTACTTTTTTTCCGCAAAAATATAAAATTATCACCGTGATGATGCCAAATATTGCGGAAAGGCTCCTTAACCATATCTCGCTGTTGCCGAAGCGCATCCAGAGATTGAGGAGAAAAAAATAATTAAGATTAAATATATTACTCCCCAGGTTCTTGGCCGCAATTATAGACTGGTACTCATCTCCGAATAAAGGATATAAATTAATTCCTGCAAAGACAAAAAATGCCGAAAGCAAACAGAGCAGAAAAATAATTAATTTATCATTCAAAAACAATTTTTCCATTTTAAAAGTACGAGAGCTAAACTCGCAAATCATCTTTATAAATCTGAATATTGTATTTTTTTATCAAATGCTTGGCCAGAACCATCGATATAAAAATATAAATAAACGGGTAGACTTCTACCCTGTACCTCCATGTACTAAAGAAGACCATGACCACGACAAAACGCAGTAAAAATGGCCAGAGCAAGAATTTATACCTTGAATCCGGGTAATCTTTGGCAATATAAAGTGAAAATAAAAAGGCGATTGTCAGAATAATGTCAAATAAATTTAATAAAGGGTTTGCCGGGCTTTCGAAAAAGTAGTAAATCTTCGCCGGAATCCTTTGGATTGTGGCTAAGGGATTTCTTTTGCAGTAATCAAGGGACTTTTTTAAAATAGCCCTGTCCATTGAAACCTCATCCTTTCTTTCCTGGTCAGAAAAATCCTCGATGTGAGGCATGTGGAATGTGCCGTTTGAGTAAGGGTTGTTGCCTACATAAAAATTAAATCCGCATGAGCTGACAAAGACCGGAGTTTTAAATAGCTGGTAATTTCTTAAAAACCACGGAGAAACTACCACTGAAAAGACAACCATGCTCAGCAAAGCCCACTTTATCCTGTCACCAAGCTTAAATCCCTTGTCAAATATTACAATTACCCAGTAAGCAATAATCCAAGGCATGACTGAAGGCGCAAGAAGGGCCCCCAGGCCGCAGGTAAACCCAAAAAACAAACTCTGATATAATTTTTTATATTTATTTATTCGGGCGTAGAGAATAAGGCATAAAAAAGCCGACAGCCAAAAAATAATTAGGTTTGTGCGTAAAACTTGTTTGCAGAAAAGCAAGGTATAAGGGTTTAAAATCATCAGGTACCAAGCGGTTATGGCCGCTAACTTTCCTGATAAAAGCTTTGCTGCCTGGTATATAAGGACTGCTGAAAGGGCGGCTGTTATAGCCTGAGCGATAAAAATATTAAAAGTAAATTTTCCCATGACCGCAAAGACAACGCTTATAAAAAAAGGATAAAGAGGCGGCCTGAAAGCATAACTCCTGCCGTCAAAAAAATCGAGCCTCTGCAGGATGTTACTTGCTATTATCTGGTATTCAACCGGGTCGCTTCCCGATACGACTTCCGGTTCATAACCGCTGATAAAAAAAATATTTATTATCAAGGGTATTATAAAAAGCCCGTATTTTGGCAGCCGATTCATTTTTAAAACCTCCTTCTTTTTCTTCTTGCCTCTAAAATCTTTTCTCTTTTCTCGTCGACTATAGTCAGCTCTCTTCCCATGTGCTCATACTTTACGTTTCCGGTACTGTAATTATACAAAACAGCACAAAGAAACCAGAAAGGTATCATAAATACCGACCAGTTAATTACAGATTCTCCGATCATCGGTCCGAAAAATAAGACAAAAGACGACATTATACATAAATGGACATCTTTATAAGCATTTTCTTCGGTTGTGTTTTTATATACTGCAAATGTTTTAAAGAAGATATTTAAAAGCCAGAGCACAAAAATAAGAAAGCCGATGGTCCCCATGTTAGCTCCCAGCTGTAAAACAAAATTATGAACCCAGCCGCTGCCAGCCCAGCCGCTGCCGAGAATCGGGTGTTCTGTCCAGACAAACCAGGCAAATTTATAACGTACGAGCCTTACAGCCACTGTCTGCTGACTGGCATCAAAGCTGGAAAAAAATCGTTCATATATCTGATGAGGCAGCAAAGGAGACAGGAGTATAGACAGCAGGCCGCCGAAGAAGAAGCCTTTGAATCCTTTTAATAATGCATAGAAAGTAAAACCAAATAAAACCCCTAGCCAAACACTTCGCTGGCCGGCAATCAAGACTGAAACAAAAAGCAATATACAAAGCCCGAAAAAAATACCTTTCTTAGCCGGATCGTGGGTTCTCTTGGCCATGGTCCAAATCGGAAATAATATTGTTGCATAAAAAGCAGAGACTAAAAGCATGCCCCAAAAAGACGCTCCTCCTCTATTCCAGCGTTCACCGCTTTTCAGCCTTATATCTTCGTATTTGACCTCGATGAGTTTTGATTCCTGGCCGGAAACAAGACTCTCGGGCAGGAGTTTGGCAAGACCGGGTGCAAAATAAAAGACAACCGATACCATAGCAAGAACCATGCCTCCTAGAGCTAAAACCAGTATAATCTTGTCGAACCTCACATTTAAATGCTTAAATCCCATATAGACAATATAAAAAGTAGGCATGATCATAAAAAATATTATTCCTTCGCTCAAGATCCTGCCCCAGGTTAATTTAAAGGTTGTGCCCATATAATAAGCCCAGATACTGGCTATCATAAGAAGCCCTGTAAATTTGGGATAAATCTTGCGGTAATCCTGAAATATGTTCACATTATAATGCATAAGCATTAAGACAAAGACGATAATGGTTATGGCCTCTATAAAAAACAGCCTGAAGTCTTTATCTATCTCCAGTGCGCGGGGGCCGAAACAAAAGCTGGCTATCCAGAAGTAAAAAAGGTTTCTCATGGAGCTTTTGCCTTTGATTATCGATATCAATAAAATTCCTATGCCGCCGACTAGGACCAAGACAAAAATCCAATCCATTTTAATTTCTCCTTTTATATATCACGGCCTAAAAAGTTCTTGGTAAAACCCGCACATGCTCTCTTTAGTAAACTGGGCAATGGTCTTTAGGCTGTTTATCTCTAAAGCCGCTCTTAATTGCTCTTCTTCGATCAGTTTTGATATGGCTTTGCTTAAACTGAAAGGGTTCTCTTTCTCAACCACCAACCCATTTTGGCCATCTCTTACTATTTCCTGAATGCCTCCGCTTGTTGTAGCAATGACTGTTCTGGCACAAGCAAAAGATTCTAGAGCTACCAGGCCAAATGGCTCCCAGCGAGAAGGTATCACCACAAATTTACTCCCCTTTATATATTTAGCCAAGTCTTTGTAACTAACCGGACCTATGAATCTTACCCTTTGCTCAAGTCTTAATTCTATAGTTTTTTTCTCTAGGTTTTCTCTTTCTTCTCCCTCACCGATAATCAAAAGCTTAAGACCTAAAGCTTTGTTTGCCAATCTGGAAAAGGCTTCTAATAAAATATCGAATCCTTTCTGGTAGCTCAGACGGCCGTAAGCTAAGATGTAATCGCTGTTTTGTTTAAATATCTCGCTGTTATTAAATTGATCTGGGTTAATTCCGTTATAGGCCACATAACCTTTTTCTTTTATCTTGGGAAAAAGCTCGGTAGTCTTGGATAAAAGATATTTAGAGCAGGCAGTTACAGCATCTGCCTTTTCCAGAATCTCCTTCAATAGGACAAAATCAGGATAAGCCATCCTCTCTTTATCTGTGTTTACTTTAAGGTTGAATCTTGGGTCTGTATTAAACCATCGTTCAATATCATAGCCGTGCAGAGAAACTATTAATCTAAATTTTGCCTTATTTAAGATCTTCAAAACAAATGCCGTCTGTATATCTGGGTAGTGCACGTTAACAACTTCCGGCTTGAATTCTCTTATCTCTTTTGCCAAAGATGCCAGGGTTCTGGGATAAAAATATATGGATGCTAGAAATATATCTATCCTTCTATTTCTTAGATGTTTTATGCCCGGCTTTAAAAACAGCCAGCGTTTTATATCAATGCCTTCTATATTCTCTGCCTCTGGAAGATTCCTTGGATAACGATTGGTAATGACTTTAACCTGGTGATCCTTGCTAAAAAAATATTCAGCCAGATCATAAACCACTGTTTGGACCCCTCCTATAACCGGAATGAATGATGAAGGCATGAAAAGTATTCGCATACTATCTAGAAACCTGGCCTTTTATCGCCTTAACACATATTAAAACCGGATAGTCATCATCATAAGCATCAAGTTCTTCTTTCTTAAGTTCCTGGGCAGCGACGCCCTGAAGAAAAGCGGTAGCAGACAAAACATTGCCATATATTTTTATCCTTAGCTTATCCTCAGAAAATATTTCTTTGAATATTTTCTCAATCGATAAACCAGTAAAGCGCCAGTAATCTCCCCAGCGGTCCATATCAAACCTGCTTATCTGACTTATTCCTGGAACTGTCAAAAACAAAACACCTGCCGGTTTTAATGCTCTATAGGCATTGGCCAAAGCAGCTCTAAAGTCATATATAAACTGTAAAGTCTGGGTGAGTATAATACAATCATATCTTTCTTCGGCAACATTTAGCCCGGTCACAAGGTCGCCGACCAAGGTTGCCTGGGGATTTCCTGCCTGGACATGAAGCACCTCGGAAATACTTACCTTATTCTGACCAAATTTGCGGGTGTATTCTGGTTCAGCAATCTCTAATACCCTGCCTTTAATATCCGATGCGTGTCCGCTTAAAAATTGCTCAATATAATATCTGTCTATGGGCTGGCCGCGGTCAAAACCGCAATCCGGGCTGATAGGCTTTAATCTGCGAAGGTCCCCAAAGTTTACTAGCCCAAGCGGCGGCTTATGGCTGAAGCGCCTTTTCCATGAACCAAGAAAAACCCTTATTTTTTTTAATAAACTGTCTGCTGCCATTTCTGTCGTTATGGTTTTAATTTTTTGCGTAAGGCCATTACCCCGGCATAGGGCATTGCCAGCAAACCCCTGTAAGTTATTTCTTTTGATTTTCTAGAAAGTATCCTGACTAGCTCTTTGCCTGAGCAGAGAAAAAAAGCCTCATATAAGCCAATACCTTTTGCCAGCCCAGCCCAGTTTAGCCTCAGCTGCTTGTGCATATCAATATAATTAAAATTACTAAGTTGTGATTTGTATTTTCCTAAAGCTTCTAAAGTGGCGGGGAAAACGCTATCTACCTTTAGTAAAAAATTAGGGCAGGTCTGGCCCCATATCTGATATAAAAAAACCTTCATCCCTTTGGTAATTTCAGGATTTTTTTCAAACACCCTGGCGATTAAATCAGCGGCTTTTCTGTGTTCGTGATGATCCTCTAGAAAAGAAGGAGCATAAACAGTATCGGGAGCAAAACTTCTAAATATCCTTTCCAAAAAACTATAGCCTTTACCTGATAAAGCTGCTCTCATGTCCTCATGCTCTACAAATTCAAAAGAATCCACCCCCAGAAATTCCATTACCAGCCGCGCTTCTTTTTCTCTTATCCGGCCGATTTCCGTAGGTCCTTCATCGAGTTTATTTCTGGAAAGGAAGATTATTTTTACCTTGTCCCTGCGCTTTAAATGCTTTATCAAGGCTCCTGAGCAGCCTATGACTTCATCATCTGGATGAGGAGCAATAATCAAGACTTTCTTTCCCAATGGCTCTTCGGCTAAATACAGGCCTGGGCATAAACTTATATTTCGAAATAATTCAAAAATCTTTCCGGCTATCTTCTTGATCATTTATTGCTTATTGCTGACATAAACACTTCTTCTGTCATTTTTGCTACTTTTTGAAAGCTAAAAAATTTTTCAGCGTAGATCCTGCCGTATCTTCCCATATCCAGTCTCTTTTCGGGATTACTTAAAAGCTCTATGATTGCTTGGGCTAAGGCTGTAACATCCCCCGGAGGGAAAATCAAGCCTGTTTTGTCATGTCTTACCACATCAGGCATGCCTCCGACTTTAGAAGCAACCACCGGTGTACCGCAAGCTAAAGACTCTGCGCAGATATTAGAAAATGTCTCCCAGCCAATCGAGGGCACAACGCAAATATCAGCTTCAGCATATTCTGCGGCCAGGGCTCTGGCATTTATCCAGCCTAGGCTTTCTATCGCACCAGCCACTCTGTCTCCGTATTCTCTAAAATCTATCTGGCCCTTGCCAGCTAAACGCAATTTAGTCTTTGGAAACCTGTCTAAAACCTCTTTCATGGCCTCAAGAAGGATTGCCGCGCCTTTCTGTCTATCGTCAAGTCTTGGGTCGGGGTGAAATATGAGAAAATGATCTCTCTTATGCCTTTCAAGAGGTTTAAAGGTCTTGGTATCAACAAGGTTGGGTATTACTGCCACCTTTTCCCTGTCAATTGAATAAGAGCGGATAACCTGCTCAGCCACAAAAGGCGTATGACAAGAAACGAGATCTGCCCGTCTAACTATTGATTTTTCAATTTTTTCATACAGGCTCCATCCGCTGTGCTCTCCCACATCAGGAAGGTCGCGAACCATACAAAGAGGCGTATCCATCCTGACCGACATCTTTAAGCTGCCCGGATGGAAAACCCCTTCTGACCAGGCATTTGGATATTGAACAATATCGATATCTTCTTCTTTGATTATCCTCTGTATCTCCCTCCTAATGCCAATACCCATTTCATAAATCTTGACAAGCGAAGGCCACATGCCAGCTTTCTTGCCTATTTTAGATAGATAATGATGAAAAAAAGTTATCGGTGCCAAACGAAGCATTACCGGTCCGTCATTGATTCTTGGCGGGTCTCCTTTAAGCCTATGATTAATCACAATAACTCTGTGCCCTTGCTCTGTAAGAGCGTGGGCAAGATTGCGACTACAGATAGAAACTCCGCCGGCTTCTGGGTCTCTTGTAGGATAGCCGACAGTAGATACCAGACAAATATTCATAAGACTTCTGGGGGAGATTTATAGACTATTTAAAGAGCCTAGCACTTCTTTATAGAATCCAATTGTTCTTTGGGCTATCTTCTCGGCAGTGAAATTATCCAACAATTTTTTTCGGCCGGCAATTCCCATTCGCCTGCAGGTCTTAGGTTGTTTAAGAAGCCTTAAAACAGCCTCTGATATGGCTCTGGAGTCGCCTGGCTTTATCAATATTCCGGTTACTTCATTCTCAACAACCTCAGATAAGCCTCCGGCATTTGATGCTATAACCGGCAAGCCAAAAGCCATGGCTTCAAGGCAGGATATGCCAAAAGTCTCATAATAAGAAGGCATAACCACTATCTGAGACTGGGAATATATCTTAAGCATTTGCTCGTGCTCAACATGTCCGGTGATCTGAACACAATGGCCAATATTGTTTTTTGTTAATATCTCTTTTATCTGGTTATCTTTTATGGTCCCGGTACTGTCGCCGGTTATTACAAATTTTGCTTTAGGAAAATGCTCTATTATATCGGGTATTGACTCGAGAAAAGGAATGGTTCCTTTCCTAAAATCTATCCGGGCTGGATGTATAATCCTCGGGGCATCTATATTTTCAAATTCAGGGGCATTACTGCTTCCGGCCTCGACAAAACTTGAAATGGCAAGATTAGGTATTACCTTGATTTTTTTAAAATCCCATTTTAATTGCGAAGCTATTTCTTTGGCATGCTTTAAACTTGGAGAAGTAAGCGCTGCGGCCCTGCGCATAGCATAAAGATGCATTTTATTGCTGATACGTAAGCCTGCGTGCAGAGGCTTTTGACAGTATTTGGTGAAAACATATGGTTCTCCGTGAAGCCGGACAATATAGGGTATTTTGCTTTTACTAAGAAATAAATTTCCTATTTCGCTTGTTTCTATAATGTCTATTGAAAATTTTTTCTTAATTTCATTTACAGCTTTGTATATATTAAAACCCCACTCGATTTCGCGTAAGGGCAGATCAACCTGGTAAGGCAACCTTAATCTGTGCCAGTACCAGTGTATATTCCCAAAAGGCCAATATAATATATTGCAGCCGTTTTCTTTCTTCCATTCCTTTTTTTTTGGATCATAACAAATTAACACCACTTTATGGCCAAGCTTTACAAGCATATGGCTTACAGCAGAAATATAAGAAGCAAGACCTCCGCCTTTGCCTTTTTTATGGTAATCCATGGTAATGAAGCAGACATTCATATTATTTCAGCTAAAATCTTTTTTTTCCGGTTAAAAGCTTGATAAGCCTGATGATTTCCCGGCTTATGATGATACTTAAGAGATGCCTGAATTTAACTCTCAAGCTCTCCTTGTATTCCTGGGGATAAAGAAGCCTCCGGCCAAAGAGAATCTTTGATTTTCCTTCTCTGATGTTTTCCATATTTTTTGCTGCCCAAAACACTGACTCAGGGCTTATCTGCTTCATACATTTCATCCGGGTAATCCCTCTTTCACAAAAACGTAGACGGTAAGACCTCTGGCAGGGGCTGCAGAATTTTGGAGATATTACTGAAATGCTCCGCCCTTGGCTGCTAACCCAAGGATGCAAAAGCACCGGACTTGAGGCGCCGTGTAAAGAAACAATAGCTGCTCCACTGCATGCGGCAATATGCATTGCCCCATGGTCTGTAGTTACAACTACTCTCAGCTGCTTACATAAGCCTGTAAAATCTTTTATCTTCTGTGTTATCTGCAGCTTGGCCCCTGACAGCTCGGCAACCTTCTCCATACTGGGTCTATCCTGCTCAGGGCCTGCTATCAAAACATTTTCCTTGCCGAACAATCCTATCAATTTAACCCATTTATCCAGCGGCCAGAAACGGTTTTTGCCTTCCTGAAATTGATCCGCAGGGGTATAAATACACAAGCCTATTTTATCTTTATGTTCAGGGTAAATTTCCTGATCAGGCTCAGGACAATATGTCGGCGGTATTTCTCCCTGATAGCCCAAGCTTTTTACAAGCTCCATATTCAGCTCTACCTGGTGCTTTTCAAAAAGCATATGGCTGTAAGCGCTGCTTATGCGCTTGCCAAAATTCTTGGGTTTTTTAGGATAAATGGCGCGAAGATCAATATATTTCTTTGCCCTTTGAGCTGCCTCCTGGACTTGCCTTCGGCAACAGTAAACAGGCATCACAGCTAAATCATAACTAAAGAAGTCAATATCGTCTTTAAATAACAATTCTCTGTCAAAAAGACCTATACCCTCCAAAACCGGGTGATTATCTATTTCGCTTACCAGCTCTATTGTCTGGTTTGGGTAAAGACTCCTCAAGGCCCGGTAAAGAGGCGTTGCCATTATCGTATCCCCCAGGGTCTTAGCTGCAAAAGTAACTATTTTCATTGCTGGTTCTGTTTTTTTAATCCAAAAAATACCAGGGCCATATAAACTCTGCCGGCCCTTATTACTGAACGCAGAAAAAAAATAATAAGCTTTTCTTTGTTTAGTAGGAAACTAAAAGCTAGTGCTAAAAACATATTAGAAAGGGCAGCTTTTATGTCATATGCTGTCTTGGCCAGGCAGTTATTACTGTTTATCTGCTTATTTTCAAAATCAATTATTACCTGAGTTGCCCCATCCCAGAATATACGCTTTGTAAGCCAGCGTAGAGTCTGCCTTTGATCCGGGACGAAATGGTATATTAATTGGTCAGGATTATAGTATATGGGGTGTTTAGCCTGATAAATACGGTCATACATATTATTGTCTTCCCCCGACAAAAGACAATTTCCTTTTCTTCCCAGATAAGTCTTGAATTTACCCAATCGGAGAAAAATATCCCGGTCAAAGGCGGCATTCATGGTAACTAGATATCCTTGTGATCCGAGAAATTTTTTTGAGTCGCCAAAATCATATTTACCCAGCAGGGTTTCGTGCTCTTTGGGAAACCACTTCTGCCTTTCTCCCTGCCAGTCAAGTTTTACCCTGCCCACACAACAAGCTGGTTTAGGCTTTACCAGGCTAAAAGCATTAATAATTTCCCTTAACCAGTTGGGGCTGGCAACGGCATCATCATCGATATAGGCGATATATTGGCCTTTGGCTAAATCTGCCCCGCGATTACGGGCAACTGCTATGCCAAGCTTTTTTTCTAAAAAGTAGCTTATTGGAGATACTGCTCTGCTTTTTAGGTTCTCAACTGTCTCGCTTGTATTATCGCTGGAATTATTATCTATTACCAATATCTCAAAACCGAAATCAGGTTTTTGAACTATCAAGCTGTTCAAGGTCTTCTCAAGCAGCGCTGCTCTGTTATAAGTACACACAATAACGCTGATCAAAGGTTTACGGATTTCCATGGCAACTAAAGCTCAGCCTCAATGACCTTGATAACCTGAGAAGGCTTAATGTCTTTTAAGCACTTTGCCTTTTCGGGATATATGCATTCTTTTTCCGGTTCATGGAGCATTGATTTGCGGCAAGGAGAACATTTAAGGCTGGAAGTTATACGGAAAACTTTTTTTCTTTTTGTTGATAAAAAACTGCTGTTGCTAGGGCCGTAAATCACAATCAATGATTTACATTTAACCGCTTCTGCCAAATGGACAATGGAAGTATCATTGCTTATACATACATCAGCTTCAGAAAGTAAAGCCCCAAGCTCAACAAACGAAAGCAGGCCCCAGAAATTACTACAGTTTTGCAGGCCCTCGGCGACCTCTTTACATGGCTTTTTATCATGATCCCCTTCTCCGGTCACAAAGACCCAGTAATCCCTGTCGATTAAATACTCCGCAACCTGACGAAAATTCTCTGCGGGCCACTGCCTGGTATTAATATTGGGCTTTCCTCCGGGATGGATTACTGCGATCTTTTTGTTCTTTTTGTCAATCATTTCCTGATCCAGGAACATTCTTGTTCTGGACATGGTTATCGAATCTACTTCAAAATATAAATCCTGGCTCAAGGCTTTTTCTTTGCCAAAACAGCTTAAAAAGCAAAGGTATAAAGCAGGCCCTACCAAGTCTTTTTCTTTTATGGTCTGGTTCAAAAACCTTTGCGCTAGAGTGTCATTTTCAAAGCCGATAATCTTTGGTATGTTTGCAGCCTTCATCATGGCGGCTTCCTGTATGTTTGTCCACCAGTAATGGCCGCAGACAATGCCTGCCTGGTAATTTCTTAAAAAAATATTTAATAGGTCTAAAGGGTAGAAAAGAAGAACTTTGGCTACTGCCAGAAATTTATTTTTTTCTGATTTAAAGTGCTGGGTTCTATAAAAATCAACAAAGAATACCTTTTTGTAAACAGATTGGGACCTGAAAATATCAACTTGTTCTCTGCTGTTTACTATAAGATCGACCTGATATTTTTCCGAAAGGGCCTTGGCCAGAGGATACATCATTAGTATATCACCTAAACCTGCTGTATTGGTGATAAGCACTCTTTTTGCCCGGATGGGCAAAATCAAAGAAATAAGATAAGCTGACAGGGACAATGGGAGAAAAATAATATGGTGATATTTTTGGAGTTTAACATTGAACAAAAATTTTTTTATTAATATTAACGGAGCGCCTATGGTTTTTTTGATTTT
>JAFGHG010000225.1 GCA_016939345.1 Candidatus Omnitrophota bacterium | reverse complement strand
GTTTTTACTGAGGCTTAAGGCAAAGGCAGCTCCAGAGGAAACTTCATCTCTGACCTGGGATAATTTTTTTCTCAAAGAAGTATTATCGATGACTTCGTTCGCTGCGGCTAAAGCATCTATAAGGTTTACGCCGTTAGAAAGCATAAGTCCTGTGATCCGGGCAAATCTGACAAAATAAATCTTTTTTAAAAAATCGTTTAAAAAAGGAATTTTTAACAAAAAATTATCCCATCTGCTACGGGTATTTTCCAGGTAGTAAAGCCTTTTTACTGTTAGAACAATTAAGAAAAGAAAAATCAATAAAACCCAGAAATATTTTACTGTTAAATCACTTAAAGCCATAAGCATTTTTGTTGATAAAGGCAGGGGCTGCTCTAAATTGTTAAATACAAAAGCCATATTGGGAATAACTCTGACCATCATAAATATTATTGTCCCAATTCCGACTGCTGAAAGAATAAGGGGATAAATAAGCATGGATAGGCTTTCTGATTTAACTTCCTGAGTTTCCTGAGAATACTGCGAAAGGGTCTCTATGACCTTTTCCAGATTAGCCCCGCCTTCGCCGGCCTTTACCATGCTGATATAGCTCTGTGAAAAAAGACCTGGATGCTTGCTCAAGGCCTGCCAAAAATGACCGCCGGAAGAAACTTCATCCCTTATCTGGGTCAATATTTCTTTCATCTTCGGGTTCTGGCTCTGGCTGACTAAAAGTTCAAGGGCTTTGGGCAGGATAAGGCCTGAATTAAGCAGGTTAGCCAGATTTCTGGTAAAAACAAAAACTTCTTTAGACCGGGAAGCGGGTAAATAAAATTTTTTTTTCGGCTGGCCGGGTTTTACTTCATTTATGCTTATTGGAAATATGCTTTGGCTGCGCAATTCCTTTAACAAGGCCTCCTGTTCTGAAGATTCTTTGCTGCCAGTGACCAGATTTCCCTTTGAATCGCGTGCAGTATATTTGAATAATGTCATAATTCGTATTTCGTGAAGCGTGAAGCGTATTGCGTTTAGATAAGTTTTTTTATTAAATTCCTTAACATACGAGATTCATAATCTAACTTTTCTAAAAGACCTTCTTTTTGCTTCTTGTTAATATAATTTAATTCACTGGCGATTTCTATTTGGGTTTCTAATTCAGCGCATGAACCCAGGCTTATATATAGAAACTGCTTATATTCTTTATTCTGATATCTATTAAATCCTTCAGCAATATTAGAAGGTATTGACACGACCGGTCTTTGCATTTGGCTTGCTAGAGAATACATCTCTTGTTTAGGAAAAACCTTTATTTACGAGATACTAGATACGCTTCACCAGATACGCAATTATTCCTGTTCGGTCATCCTCATGACCTCTTCAAGGGTTGTTAAGCCCATAAGAGATTTTTCAATCCCGTCTTCAAGCAGGCTTTTCATCTGGTTTTTAGAGGCTACCTTGATAAATTCATCCCGGTCAACTCCTCTTTTTAAACCGCCCCTCATGATTATACTGCTCATTTCTTCATTTATAATCAACATCTCAAAAATACCTATCCGGCCCCTGTAGCCTGTATGGTTACATTCCGGGCAGCCTTTGGCTTTGAACAGGATATGCTCATGTGAGTTTATTCCTTTCAATCCAAACGAGTCTAGATAAGTTTTTGCCGGCTCGAATCTTTCCCTGCAATATTCACAAACCCTCCTTACAAGCCTCTGTGCTATTACTCCTTTAAGAGTGTTAGCAACCAGATAAGCCTCAACCCCTATATTTACCAAACGAGCAATGCTCGATACTGCATCATTGGTATGAAGGGTGCTTAAAATAAGGTGTCCGGTCAAGGCTGCCCTCATAGAAATCTGGGCGGTATCAAGGTCCCTGACTTCTCCGACCATGATAACATCTGGATCCTGCCTTAAGACCGAACGCAAACCATTAGCAAAGGTCAAGTCTACTTTGGGATTGATCTGGATCTGGTTTACTCCCTTTAACTGGTATTCGACCGGGTCTTCAAGAGTAACAATATTGAGTCTGTCATCGTTAAGATGATTCAAGCAGGCATAAAGAGTGGTTGTCTTTCCGCAGCCGGTAGGACCGGTAACAAGTATTATACCATTAGGTTTAGACAATAAATTTTGCAGGCGCTTATTATCTGAATCAGAAAAACCTAATTTATCAAGACCGAGGAATATAGACTTTGTGGGCAGAAAGCGTATGCTTATGCCTTCTCCGAAAAGCGTAGGAAAAGTAGAAAATCTTAAATCCACCTCTTCGCCTTGAAGGCTTATCTTGCAACGGCCGTCCTGAGGCCGGCGTTTTTCGGCGATGTTTAAATTGGCCATGATCTTTAAACGGGAAATTATTGCGACCTGCAGTTTTTTTATATCCTTGGGGGTCTTGACCGGATAAAGCACTCCGTCAATGCGGTGACGAATTCTTAATGTATCTTCAAAAGGCTCAATATGAATGTCAGTTGCTCTTTTGCTATGCGCTTCAAGAAACAGCTGATTTACATAATTGATTATCGAAGTATCCTTGACCAGCTCTTCGATATCTGCTGATATGCCTATTGTCGACTCAGTTAATAATTCCAAAGGGGCCTGCTGAGCCTGAACCAGCTTCTCAACTGTCTCAGCGCCGACTCCATAATGTGAATCAATGGCCTTTATGATATCTTCTGATTTTGCTAAAGCCGTAAGTATGCTCAAACCGGTGATCATCTTGAGCTCATCGGCAAGACTGATGTCAAATGGGTTTCTTACGGCAACGGTTAAAGTATTTTCTTGTTTTTTTACGGAAATTACTTTATTTTTTTTGGCAAACTTGGCCGGAATTAAAGATACTACGGCTGGCTCAAGAGACAGTGATTTTAAGTCAAGAAAAGCTATATTAAAATGTTTACTGTAAGCATCGAGAAGAACATCTTCGCTTATAAGGCCTTTTTCTAAAAGAAAACTTTCAAAATTATCCTTTATCAGCGAAGGATCATCCTGTAGCTGGTCTTTGATATCGGTTATTTGTTCTTTGGACAAACAACCCGAATTAACTAAAATATCACCGATTAGGCTTATCTGAGCATTAATGTCCATATTGTAAAGTAGAGAATAAGAAGGACGATGTAGGGACAAAGCCTGCCTTGTCCACAAAATTAGT
>JAFGHG010000224.1 GCA_016939345.1 Candidatus Omnitrophota bacterium | reverse complement strand
TTCCGCTTGAAATGGATGGGTATGATTTTTCCTTAATTGAAAATATAGGTATTGATTTCAATTCAGGGTTTATGCCGCCCCATTTTGTTTGGCGCAAGCAACTTCAAAAACGCAATCAAACTCTACCCCAGGATGATTGTCAGCCATCTGATACCAATAGCATAGGGTTTATTTTCGTATTTGCTGCTGTTTTACTCTTGATTTTTTTCTATATGAAAGGATTTTTCTCGTTTGGTTATAAATTATCCAGAGAATTTAAGCGGCCTTCAATATTTATTGATAACCCGTCTAAAATTACCAGGAGGCGCACCATAAACTTCCTTAATCTTTATGAGTGGCGCAGGGAAGGTATTGTAAGCTGGTTTCATCCAGAAGAAGAGGTATGCATTCCTAAAACAGCTAAAGCAATAAGGGGTGAATCTTTTTTTTCTGATAGAGTTTCTCGGGCAGTCTCAATAAGCCCAGATTCCTATTTAAACAGGTGGGATGAATTTCAAGCAGAAAACTTGCCACTGCTTGATTCTTGGTCTATGAGGATTTGGCTTGTTGAGGATTATTTGCCTGTCATGGCTGTAATATTTGTCGATCAAGCAGAACAATCCTTTCATGCTTATTTAAAGATTCGTATGGCTTCTGATATAAACTTTCAGTATGAGGTTTTTAATAGAGCTAAAGAGTTTTTAATGAGTTCAAGGCAGCAATCGCTAGAGAATAGCTCAGCCTCATTTTTCTCTGAGGCTATTTTGTTCATAATTATTCTATCCTTATTTAATTTATTACTATTTATCTGGACTGCCGAGTATATATATCATCGAAAAATCCCGCCGCATAATTCTGTCTGTTTACCCGTATATTATCTACAGAGGCTTTTCTATGTCAGGACCGAAGGTCTTCAGGATATAATCCGTTGCCTGTTTATCGGGTCTATCCTTGTTTATTGTGGTCATCTGGCGGCTACAGTTTCCGGTCTTGATTATTTTTACGTTGCCTTTGCTTTGCTGGCTTTGGTCTTATTCATAATCCAGTCTAATTATTTAATAGGAGACATTGTTGTTTCTCGTAGAGCCTTTAAGGAGACTGAGAGAATAATGAAAAAGCATTTTGAAAAAAAGATATCAGCCGTTAAAAAGGGTGCAAACAACAGTCCTGAACAATCAGATTCAAATGAGAGCAGGGATTTAATTGTCTTGCAGTTTTATTTAGCCTTTATTTCACTTAGAGCCGTATTCATATTTACAAATGATTGTTTCGGCAAAGCCTTGATTGTTAATGACAGTCTTGGACAAAAAGATTTAATTAAATTTTCTGAAAGCAATAATTCGTTAAGCAGTATGGATATGTTATTTTCCGCTGGCATTTGGCTGGCAGCTTCTTTAGAGAGTATGAGTTCCAGACAAGTTGGATATGAATTCAGAAAATTAATCAAAGATGGAGTTGAACTGAAAGTTGCCGGTGAAGCCAGAAAAAACCCGATGAGTTTACTTTCAAAAGGCTATACCCCGAAATACAAAATAGAACTTTTTGATACTACATATTATTTAACTAACCTTAAAGCTGATGATGATGAACGATTTTTTATCGGCTATGTCCTGCAAAGGCATCCAAAAAGCGGAAAAAATATTATATATGCCCGTTATTTTTATAAAGATTATTCATTGATCTGGCGTTCAGCTTCACATTATCATGGGACCAGAAAAGCAAGTTCCTGGCTTGGTAAGGGCGATATGAAGGCTGTTGTTGAAAATGGAGAAGAAGTATTTGTTTCTATGGAGGAGACAACAAACCTTCCTTATGAGATTCAATCAACACTTGATGAATTAAGCACAAGAGCATCACTGCTTCGCCAGGATGCTAAGGCTGTGCGTTTAGTTTTAAGACGAGCGCCGAATACAAGGCCTGAGCCCTATCAAGATTTTGTGGCTCCGAGACGTGATGCAGCCCAGAGAATCCAACCTGTTAACCGAGGAAGGAAAATAGCTTATTTTACCAGGAAAGGTAATCCAAGATCGTTACGGTTTGCTAAGGGTTTTGAGCCGGATTATCATAATGGCTTAGTTGAAGTCAGTACAGACAGCGGTGCATTAGCTGATTTGTATGGAGGAGAGGTTAAAAAGTACAGGTTTCTTTCTAAAAACAAAGAGGTTTGCTATCAATTTCTTGCAGCACCAAATATTTTCTGGGTTAATCCTCCGCAGGCCGCTGCAGGCGAACTTACCAGCTATGGGGTTAGGCCTATTGATGTTAACTTTGACGATAATGCTTTTCTCTCGGGTCTTGATTATTATGAAGAACCTGATCCAGAGAACTCAGTGGCAGGTTTTTCTCAAATACCTCAAGGATATGCTGGCAAAACCAATGATATTTTAGAAAACTTATCCGATACTTCGAAATGGAACGATAAATTACCACATATTCGCGTATTCAAGAGAAAGTTTATAAATAGATTTGTCTCTATGCCAGAAGAAATCAGTAATCAGTCTTTTAGTTTTTTAGTCTTGTTTATTTCTTTTGTGCCGATTGCCGCAGTTATTAGCCTGAGAAACAAGAGGTATAGAGAAGAAAAGCTTTTAGAAGCAGAGGGGCAATATAACTACGACCCCTTACTTTTAAGCGATCATGAAATATGTGAGGCTTACGAAGAAGCCGTTGATATAACTAATTTAGAGAACCAGTGTCGTGATTTAAAGCCAACCTTAGGTCAATTTGCAGAGTGCCTGCCGCTTATTTTACCTGAGCGAATGAGCAGAAAAGAAACGCAGTCAATCGCTCAAAGGGTATTGGATGATTATAATCTGAGAAATCCACAGGATCTGCTTTTGTTAGAAGGGCAGAAATTTCAAGAATTGACCTTGCTTGAAGAAGAAGTTGTTAATTTTATTCAAGCCAGAAACTATATAGTCAGTTGGGAAGAATTGATAACTGAGTTTGGCGCTGATACCATCGCCAATGTCAAAACCGCTATAGAATCTAAAAGTCTTTCATTTTATGCGGATCGACATTCCTTCCATGACGGTGAGTTAACTGAACCGATATTATTAGTTTATCGCCAAGAAGTCATTGACAGGTTACTGCAAATAATTGAAATAATAGAAGATGGAATCAATTCTGGCGGTTTTCATTTGCCCGGAATAAGTTCTTTAAAGAGTTTAGCCGCTGGATTAGGTTATAGTAATAGAATCAGGTCAATTACTATCTTTAAGGGATTAGATGGCGATTTATTCATAAAAGCAGTTAACCACAACCGCCGGCTTTTGGATGAAAGACTAAGGGAAAAACAAATTCTAATTAAGCTGATTGAGCCTCGGATAATCCCCGGAGTATGCCAGGTGCTTTCAGTGCTGACAAGCAGCGAGAATGATGGTTTATGGACCAGGCATGAAATTGCTGATAAATTGCCTGGGCTTAGTTATCAGGATGTTAATAGGTACTGCCGGCGGATAAATAATGATATTGGATATGACTGGCTTAATTACAATGGGCGAATTCTTGGCTGGCTGCAGATAATACCTCCGCTTACCCAGACAAAACAAAAAACTGCCTTTACTCAAGTTTTAAGAGTGCTGGAAGAATTAGGCGGTGTTGCTACTGCCTATGAAATAGGAGAGCGTTTAAGTGTTAATTATAAAGTCATAACCCAACCAGAAACAATAAAAGCATATATGACTAAAATGCGGCCGCTGCTCAGGGCTGTTAATGCCCGCCGCAGGAAAAGAGGGATTTTTGAATTGCGTCAACTTTTGCTTAAGCATGATGACGGTGATCTTGAATCAAGGAGCATGAGCAAACTAAGCGGTTTTGAGGGAGCCGAAAAAGGAAGCGACATATATAAAGCTTTGGGTGTCGTTTATAGACACTATGTGTCCCGTTTTCGGTTTAAGTCTTACCGGCGCTATCGTTTTGATGCTTTGCCTGAAATATATAGAAGAATTTTCCATGAAGGCAGAGGCAGGCGGACAAGCAGAAACAGTGATTTTTTTCAGGAAGTCATGCTTTACATAATTTCCCATGCTCCTGAGCATTTAAAGAATAGGGGGTCTTTAAGTAATCTGGCTTTATATTTCAGCGTGGGAGTTATTAGGGCTTTAAATATGACCGGAGAAAGGCTTAACCGTTCTAATTTTGCCATGTTCAGGGAAAACCTCGAAAGGGTGGTTGATGGAGATTATCCCTTGATTAAGTCTGATTATGCACCAGGACTTGATGAATCAGGCTCGACAT
>JAFGHG010000223.1 GCA_016939345.1 Candidatus Omnitrophota bacterium | reverse complement strand
CTGGCTGTGCCGTCGACATGAACCACGCCTGGTGAGGTTTTTTTCATCCATTCCGTACAGTCTACGGCAATGGTCATGAATTTAGCGGCCTTTTCCGCGCCCTCAAAACCCTCATAGCAGATATCGGCAAAATCGCATAAAGTAACAGGCGCAAAAGGCATGAATTTCGGCCGTTTTAATTTTCTATTTAACCAGGTGTTCACATTAATGTCTGTCGTTTCATGCAAAATACTGCGGTTACCCAAGGCCCTGGGTCCATACTCCATCCGGCCTGAAAAACGGGCCACGGTCTTTCCTTCTGAAAGAAGCTGGGCTACCCTCTCTTCAACACCGGATTCCCTGGTATATTGCAGTTCGCTCTTGCGCAGTATCCGCTCGATATGTTCTTCACTATATTCGGGCCCCAGGTACACATCGGACAATTGCGCCTGGTTAGTCCTGCATAGAACATCGTTACGGTCTATGACCGGAAGAAATGATATTCCTCCGTCTCCCATATTAGGAAATACAAAGATTCTCTTAAATAATTTTTCCTGGTGAAGCCGCTGATTGACTTTAATATTAGCGAAAAAACCACCTGCAAGAAAAATGTCCTGGCGCACCCCTTCTGATGCGTAACCCTTGACTAACCGCAATGTCGCCTCTTCGCAAACCTTCTGTAAAGCAGAAGCCACATCTTCTCTTTCGTAATTTCCCAGCATCTTTAAGAAGCATTTCCTTTTATAATCCTGGCTGACCCTAATCCCATCGCCTTCTACCCTGAATAATTTCTTGAAGATCCCGGTCAAAGGCGTATCTTTTCCCAGCGAAGCCAGAGCCATTACCTGGCCTTCTTCGCCCTCTTGGAAACCAAGCTGCGCTGAGATATGGCTGTAAAATTGGGCAATACTGTCTTTGTGCGAGACCCTCCTGATATTTACTGCTTTCCCTTTCCTGACGTTGACCAGTAAACCGGAATCGCCGTCACCATAAGCATCTAAAGACATCGCCAGATAATCGACAGAGGCCATTCCAACCAAAGAGGAGATCACATGGGAATAGTGATGGTTCAAAAGACTGATGGAACGATATTTTATCCCGCATCTTTCTAAGCGGTCTTTGACCGCGGATAGGCCGATCCAGGATTCAATATTTTTTAAGAGCGGGACAGCGGCGATCGAATTTTCCAGCCGATAGGCAACTTTTGAAGAGAAAGAGAGCGGGTTCTTGCAGGGGTCGCCTCTGGAATAAACTTTATCCATAACCCGAAACGCTGCCCTGCCGAATTGTCCGGCGATATAGACTTTATCCACCAGCCGGCCATTAATAAAGCTTTTGAGATATTTAATCGAGTGGTAAGGAAAACCCTGCTGCCTTTTCCTGCGGGTAAATCTTTCCTCTGAAACAGCAGCCAGAATTGTATTGTCTTCTATTAATGCTGCCGAGGCATCGTGGCTATCGGATATTCCTAAAATCAGCATTTCTTATATCACAGGTAACTTTCGGGTTCGTTATAGTAGAATTGCGCCTTATAATTACCCTTTTCATTCATCTTAATACACCAGCTGTCTACCTTATAAGGCACTCCCTTTTCATTAATAAACCAGTTTCTGATAACTATCTTTAAATCCTGCGGTATCTTGAATATCATGGCATTCTGCTCTGAGAACAAAGGAAAGGATTCTATTCCTTCTCCGAGTCCTGTCTTTTTTGATTTCCCTTGCGCTTCTATGCTTACAGGATACACCAGATCAAAGCCTTCCTGGTCTTTATTCAGACCTATGAAGGCATTCAAGTCAATATACAATTCCCCCAGATATTCCATCTCTTCTTTGCGCAGAAAAACGCAAACCGGGAGCATCTGCTCTTGCCAGCTTACGTTTAACCCCGCGTAATAGACATCGAATAGGTTCTCTTTCGCTTCAAAATCTATGGCGCAGATATCGGAATATCCGACTTGTTCTATAGCATTAGCCGGCTGAATGGCCAATTTTTCAAAATCGATCTTTACATAATTATAATCTTTGTCTAAAGATGCTAACGATCGTTTATCGTTGAATGGATACTGACCCGCCCATTCCCGATAAATGTCTTTAACTTTAGCGGAATTCAGCAAACCTCCTTCAGCAAAAATATTCCTAAAAATAATCCTCTCTTGTGCCCTTTTATTTTTCAGGTTCAGTTTATCAAACAACCTTCCATAATCCGGGAATATCCCTACTCCTGATAAAAAACCCCTGACTGAGGAATAGTAGTCAAAGCTTTCGGTCTGATACAGAAACCTCCTTTTATAAAATCCTTCATCCTGTTTAAAATTGATCTCTGAAACCGTGCGTGCGAAAATAACCGGAGCTAATAAACAAATAATAATCAGCAAACATTTTTTCAAAGAATATCTTTTAGCCAAGATAGCATCAAGCCCATAAGCAAAATAAATATACAAAGGCAGGATGCTGCTGATTAAGATCCGGCATTTATCCTGCTCTATCCAATTCCTCTGGTATGACAAAATAAATAGGCCACAGAAAAACAAACTGGAAAGCGCAAAAAAAAGTCTTTTATCCTTCCTCCAGAAGTTACATATCCCTACTAATATGACTGTGCAAACTAAATACCCGAAATAATTCAGTACATTAAAGATATAAAACAGAAAATTTGGAAATGGCAAAAACGGGGTCCGTTGCCACTGCGTAAACGCCTTTTTTATCAAGCTTAACGAAGAAGCTGTTTCTCCTAAACTCTGAAATCCATGATAATAAAGATGCGGAAGATTAAAGCTAAAGGTAATGACAAAAGCGCAAAAAAACACTAAACAGTTCTTAAGATTCAGGCGTTCCTTATAGTAAAGGATAACGATAGGTATAGCAAATAATAAAGGCAGAAACCTCAAACCAGTTCCCGCCAAAACCCCGAAAATCAATCCGTGAAGGAATATTTTATTCTTATGCTGCAAAATAAGATAGACCAGGATTGCCGAAATGGACAATGCCATGACATTCCTATCCAGGACCTCAACAGATAACGCATACGGATTAAACAAAGCAAAAAGCGCTGTCACTAACGCAATAATTTCACTGGCCAAAAGTTTTCTGGCCAAAAGGTAGACAAAGATGAAAAGTAAGCTATTGAATAATATATAGAGGATTTTAAAACCGTATAACCCAAAAGTCGAAACAAAGGTTGAGGTAAACAGGATATTGCCTGGAGTGCAGATAATCCCGTAAGGATTATTGGCCGGATGTCTATCATTCAAATATGGGGCTAATCTCCTGAGAGTCTCGAATGTCTGCATATAAAAACATTTGGCATCGCCCTTAAACAGATAAGAACCCAAAGACAGCAGGGATTCCTTATCGCTGTAATAATAATAAGAAGAAAATATGGCAAGCAGGCCGAGTAATATCAAAACCGACAATTCACTCTTAGAGATTCTAAAGTTTGCTATT
>JAFGHG010000222.1 GCA_016939345.1 Candidatus Omnitrophota bacterium | reverse complement strand
GTCATCTTTTAAAAATATACAGGTATTTATTAAAGCAGACCCAGGCCTGAAGCGCAATATCCATAAAATTGAAATAGATGCCAGGCAAGCCAGGATAAATATTGAGGTTGAAAATATACCCAGCCAAAAAAATCCTAAGACCAGCGCTTTGACCATACTTTCTGTCCAATATTTACTGGAAAAGATTTTTTCTCCTTTTAAAATCGGAAGCTGACAAAATAACAAACCTGAATTTTCCTTTTGCTATACAATTAACCTTATGCAATTATGAGTGAGTATATAGAAATAAGAGGGGCTAAGGAACATAACCTTAAAAACATCAACCTGAGACTGCCTAAAAACAATCTTATAGTGATCACCGGCCTTTCAGGTTCCGGAAAATCTTCTCTAGCCTTCGATACTATCTACGCTGAAGGTCAAAGGCGTTATGTTGAGAGTCTTTCTAGCTATGCCCGTCAGTTTCTGGAGCAGCTGCAGAAACCAGATGTCGAACACATAGAAGGTTTGTCTCCGGCTATTGCAATTGAGCAAAGGACTGCCGGCGGTTCGCCCCGTTCTATCGTGGCTACTCAGACCGAGGTTTATGATTACTTACGAATTCTTTTTGCCCGTATCGGAGAACCTTTCTGTTACAAATGCCGCAAACCAATCTCTATGCAGACGACCCAGGAGATAATCGAGAGGATTTTATCGCTTGCCAAAAACCATAAAGTCCATATACTTTCGCCGGTAGTCCGGGGGAAAAAGGGAGAATTTCAGAACCTCTTCAAATCCCTTTTAAAGGAAGGTTTTGCCAGGGTAAAGGTAGATGAGAAGATTTACGGCCTTGATGAAGAGATAAAGCTTGAAAAGTATAAAAACCATTCGATAGACATACTCGTTGACAGGGTAAAAGTAGCACCAGAACAGAGAAAGAGAATAGCTGACTCAGTAGAGTTGGCTATTAAGCATTCTTCAGGATTATGCGGCTTATATGATGACGACACAAAAGAAGATTTTTTATTTAATACGAAATTGACCTGCAAACACTGCGGCATTTCCCTTGGAGAAATAGAGCCAAGGACTTTTTCATTTAACTCGCCTTATGGAGCTTGTTCAGCCTGTAATGGTTTAGGGATAAAGCTAGAATTTGATACTGAGCTGATCATACCTGATCCTTCAAAGACACTTAACGATGGAGCCATAGAAGTCTGGCGTAGAGGCGGTAAAGGTTACATAATGTATTACAAGGCTTTGCTCCGGGATTTATCCAGAGAGGCAGGTATTTCAATGGATACGCCTTTTAAGAAACTTCCCGGAAAAATTCAGGACCTTATCCTTTATGGAAATCCTAATGTCTATGTCTGGGATAGGCCTTTTGAAGGAGTAGTGCCGAATTTGGAAAGGACGTTTAAAACTACTGATAGCGAATACCGCAAAACTGAGATAGCCAAATACATGTCTAAGCTTCCTTGCCCCCAGTGCAAAGGCAAAAGGCTGCGTAAAGAAGCTTTGAATGTTTTTATAGGAGGAAGGTCCATATGGGATGTGGTGCAAATGAGTATTAGTGATTGTAGAGATTTTTTTGAAAAGATTAAACTTAATCCTTTTCAGGAAAAAATAGCCAGTCATGTAATAAAAGAGATTAAAAGCCGACTCGATTTTTCAATAGACGTGGGTTTATCATATTTGACCCTGGACAGGTTAAGTTCTACTTTAAGCGGAGGTGAAGCTCAAAGGATAAGGCTGGCTACTCAAGTCGGCTCATCCTTATCAGGAGTCATATATATTCTTGATGAGCCGACAATAGGCCTTCATCCTAGAGACGATATAAAGCTTATAAATACCCTAAAAAGGCTTAAAGATTTAGGCAATACCGTTATTATCGTAGAACACGACGAGCAGATGATTAAAGCCAGTGACTGGTTAGTAGACCTTGGTCCAGGCGCCGGAGTCAAGGGAGGACGTGTAGTTTTTTCCGGCCGCCGCGAAGATTTATTCAGCAAAGAAACCCTTACGTCAAGGTTTTTAAAAGGAGCAGAACAGATAGAGCTGCCGGCTAAAAGACGTCCTTTTAGGCTTAAGGAAGTTATATCTTTAAAAGGAGCCAGAGAGCATAATCTTAAATCGATCGACATAGACATACCTTTGGCAAATTTTGTTTGTGTTACTGGTGTTTCAGGCTCAGGCAAGTCAACACTGGTAGAAGATATTTTATACAGGGCCATAATGAGAAAGCTGCATGATTCTAATATAAAACCGGGTAAATTTAAAAGAATTGACGGTTTGGAAAATATTGATAAAGTAATTATAGTAGATCAGACTCCTATCGGCAGGACTCCGCGTTCCAATCCGGCTACCTATACCGGTGTATTTACTTATATCCGCGAAGTCTTTAGCAAGCTGCCCGAGGCTAAAGTCCGAGGTTTTAAACCCTCAAGGTTTAGTTTTAATGTTTCAGGCGGAAGGTGTGAATCCTGCCGCGGCGAAGGCACAAAAAAGATCGAGATGCATTTTTTACCTGATATCTTTGTCCCCTGCGAGGTCTGCCAAGGTAAAAGATTTAACAAACAGACCCTTGAGGTCGCTTATAAAGGTTACAATATATCAGATGTTTTAGATATGGATGTAGATGAGGCTTTTAAGCTCTTTGCAAATTTTCCTGGTATAACCAATATCCTGAAGACCCTGCTTGATGTTGGATTAGGCTATCTTGCTTTGGGCCAATCTGCTACCACACTTTCCGGAGGAGAAGCCCAGCGGATAAAGCTTGCCTCGCAGCTAAGAAAAAAGGCTACGGGCAAGACTCTTTATATTTTTGACGAGCCGACCACAGGCCTTCACTTCGATGATGTCAGGAAACTGCTTGCTGTGTTGCAGCGTTTAGTAGATAAGAACAATACAGTACTTGTTATTGAGCATAATTTGGATGTTATAAAGTGCGCTGATTATATAATTGATCTAGGTCCTCTTGGCGGAGATAAGGGCGGCACACTTGTTGCTTCCGGTACTCCCGAGCAGATAGCTGCCCATAAAGATTCATATACCGGGAAGTTCTTAAAACCTAAATTAAAAAAATTTTTATCATGAAAAACTTATTTCTAATTTTTTTTATTATCTTTATTTTGAGCCTGCAAGGCACAGTTTTTGCTTTCGAGAAAGGCGAAGAGAGGTTTTATGTGGCTGTAAAAGCCTTTAATGACGGTTTTTATGAGGCATCCCTTTCTCTTTTTAAAAAATTTCTTGATGATTTTTCCGAAAACCCCTACAAGTATGAAGCAAAGCTCTATTCTGCCAAGTGTTATTATCATATGGAAAACTATCCAGAAGCCCTTAATATACTTATCGAGCT
>JAFGHG010000221.1 GCA_016939345.1 Candidatus Omnitrophota bacterium | reverse complement strand
TCTTACTAATAAAGACGGCAGCCTTTTAACCTCTATAAGCCCAAACCTCTCGGGCGATATTAAATCCGGAAACGAATCGTTCATAACTCCGCCGGCAAGCAGTATCGACCTAAAATCAAACCTTCTTTGCCGGAGAGATTTTTTTATCAGACTGGATAAAAAAATTATTCGTCTTTCAGATAACCATAGTGATCTGCTTGAGGCCGGGTTTCTCTACCATAAAATCATAAAAAAATTCCAGGGGCTTCAGGTAGAAATGATAAACTTTATACCTTATGATCTTGACATAGATATAATGTGGGTCAGGATAATAAACCGCTCAAGAAAAACCAAAAAGCTTACTCCAACCTCATTTATGCCTCTCTATGGAAGATCTGCTGAAAATATAAGAGACCACAGGCATGTTTCTAGCCTGCTAAACCGGATAGAATTACACAGTTACGGCCTACTGCTTAAACCAACCATGGTCTTTGATGAAAATGGCCATTTTCTAAACGATAAAACCTATTTCTCCTTTTCTTTTCAGGATAGGTTCAGACCTCCCCTTGGCCAGTTTCCCTCTTTAGAATATTATATTGGCAAAGGAGATTTGCTGAAACCCGATGCTCTTTTAAAAGAGGTAAAACCTCTGACCAGGGCTTTTGATTTTCTCCAGGGAAAAGAAACCTTGGCAAGTTTTCGTTTCAAAACGGAAATGCTAAAGCCTGGAGAGAAAAAAGATTATATTATCTTCACAGGCATGTTTTCATCAAGCAGAAACTCCCAGGCAAAAACCTTAAAGTTCTTAAAAAGCTTAAATAGCCCTGAGAAAGTCGGTTTAAAGCTAGAAAAAACCAAAGAATACTGGCAGAACTATCTTAAAGCGATCGAGTTCGACTTTAAAGACCCGGATTTAAACAACTGGCTTCTTTGGGTAAAATTCCAACCCTTGCTACGTAAGCTTTTCGGCTGCTCCTTTCTGCCCCATTTTGATTACGGAAAAGGCGGCCGGGGCTGGCGCGACCTCTGGCAGGATGCCTTATCATTGCTTATAACTGAACCTAAAAAAGCTAAAGACTTGATAATCCAAAGCTTCAAAGGCGTACGCATAGACGGCTCCAATGCTACAATTATAACCAGCAATGGAGGCTTCCTCTCGGACAGGAACAAAATCAACAGGATCTGGTGTGACCATGGAGTGTGGCCTTATATAAGCCTTAGACTCTATTTAAACAGAACAGGCGACACCTCTCTTCTGCTTAAAGAAATTCATTATTTTCAAGACCATTTAAAATCAAGGGCTAAAGTAAAAGACCCTGGTTTCCTAAGCCAAGATTTTGTAATGCGGACTAAAAATAAATCTATTTATAAAGGGAGCATTCTTGAACATGTACTCCTGGAACTACTTACTCCTTTTTTTAATGTCGGAAAGCATAACATAATTAAACTGGAAAATGCTGATTGGAATGACGGCCTGGACATGGCCGCTAAAAACGGCGAGAGCGTTGCCTTTAGCTTTCTCTACGCAGACCATCTGAGAGATATATGTTTCTTTCTTGAGCAGCTTAAGAAAAAAAATAAAAAAATACCGTTGCTTCAGGAAATAGCCATTCTTTTTGATTCCCTGGAAAAGCCTATTGATTACAATAATTACAAAGAAAAGATAAAAGTCCTGGATAGATATTACAAGGCCACAGCCAGTTTAAGCGGCAGAAAAAAATATTTTTATATTGATAACCTTATATATGATCTGAGAAAAAAATCCAGCCACATGTTCCTCTGGCTAAGAAAAAAAGAGTGGCTAAATGAAGGTTTTTTTAATGGCTACTATGATAATATTTCCCGCCGGGTAGAAGGCAGAAACCAGCAAGGGATGAGGATGATGCTTTCTTCTCAGGTCTTCTCAATAATGAGTGCGGTTGCCACAGACAAGCAGGTAAAAAAAATATGGGCTTCGATTACAAAATATTTACAGGATAAAGAACTAGGCGGTTTTAGGCTGAATACAGACTTTGGTTCTACTTATCTTAACCTGGGCAGGGCTTTCGGTTTTTCCTACGGGGACAAGGAAAACGGGGCTTTTTTTAATCATATGAATGTAATGCTTAGTTTTGCCCTGCTTAGCCAGGAATTCGTCGCCGAAGGCCATAAAGTCTTTGAATCGATATATAATATGTCAGTTTCTAAAAAGGCTAAAATCTATCCTTTGATACCAGAATATTTCAACAGCCAGGGCCAGGGACTATATCTTTATTTGACAGGTTCGGCAAGCTGGTATATTTATACTTTGGTCGAACAGATATTAGGTCTTAAGTTCAATCTGGGGAATATTGTACTTGCGCCGAAACTTCAATCAGAGAATTTCAGAAAAAACTCAATTGAGTTTAAATTCAGGTTTTGCCAAAAAAATCTTCACATTTCCTACTTTAAGCTTGGTAAAAACAAAGGCCCTCTAAGAGTAGAAAAGGTATTCTTCAATGATAAACCCCTGATCTCTTTTGGCAAGGATTTTATGATAGCAGGAAAGGATATAAAAAATTACCCCGGCAGTAAAATCCACATAAAAGCCTATCTGAGATAAAAAATTAATAAAGGTAACTGGTTTAATTTAAGGTTAGGATTTAACAGCAAAAGAAGGTCTGTTCATTGCTCCAGCCTGATCTGGTTTGGACCTTTACTTTATACCAGCCTGGATTGTCAAGCTTTGGGACTCTGAATACCACGCCGCCTGGATCGACCTGTATGATTTCAGCATAAGTATGGCATCTTTTGCCGTAGAAAAGGACCTTTGGCCGGGGATAACCTGTTAAGTCTCTTGCCTTAATCCTTATAGAGGTGCCGGCCCTGGCTTTATCAATCTTTGTCCCGCCGGTATTTTCGAAAATGAAATCAGAAAAGCTTGCTTCCATGACCCCAAGATTATCCTTTAAAAATTATAGGCTCAGCTTAAGCCTAAAAGAAAGTAGCGACTAGTTCAAATAAACCTCATGAAAGTTTACCCTATAAAGCAGACAATAACAAGCAAATAATTTGCGGCCTTCAAAAACCTTTGATTATGTTTACTGATTATGGCTTTTATTACTGTTTTAAGACAGTAACACTTATCTTAAGGATCTTGTAATAACTCAGACTACCATCGCTGACATTGAATATTACCAGATGCTCGCCTGCCTGGCCCTGGCCGGGTCTCCAAGAAAATGTCCCCCTTCCATTACCATGATCAACGAAACTGGCTCCTTGTGGCAAACTGCTAACGCTTAAAGTCAAAGGATCGTTTTCCCGGTCCTTAGCTGATATTGTAAACTCCAGTAATCCCCCGGCTATGGCCTGCTTATCGCTTATGGGATTAAAAGTCGGGGCATAGTTCTGATTACCAACAGTGATGTTGAAAGGCTTTGAGTCGCTTAAGCTGCCGTCGCTGGCAGTAAAAATAATCTGATATTTTCCTGCTTGATCCCATCCCGGCTTCCAGGAAAATAAGCCGCTGCCATTTCCATTATCAACAAAAGTAGCCCCTCTTGGCAAATTCTCAACAGATAAGGTTAAAGGGTCATTGTCCGGGTCAGTAGCTGAGACTTTCGTACTCATAAGATAACCTTCGACTGTGGTCCAATAATTTAATTCATTCATAACCGGAGGCCTATTCTTTGCATAGACTTCAATATCTATTGTAATGGAATCTGAAAGTCTGCCGTCGGAAACACTGAAAACAACTCTGTGAACCTTTACTTGATTAATTGCCGGCCTGAAGCTGAATGTAGCAGTATTATCATTATTATCTATGAAAGCCGCTCCTTGAGGGAGTTCTCCGGTTGAAAAAGTCAAATGATTGCTATCCGGATCTGCTGCCCTGATTTTTAATATCAGTTCTCCACCCACAGCTACCCGCTGATTTTCTAAAGGCTCTAAAACTGGTTTACGATTACTGTCCCCCACAGTAACCGTAAATAATTCTTCATCCCCTAAGCTAGGCTCTGCGTTATCTTGAACCCTGATTTTTATATCAGAATAAATTCCCTGGTCTAAAAAACCCGGCTGAACAGCCAATGTAACGCTGCCAGCCTGGTTATTTATCAGTCTTATAAAATAAGGGTTATTTTCTAAACTAAAGGTCAGGCTGTCTCCTTCATCGGGATCGCTGGCTCTGATGATAACCTCTTTTCTCTCTCCTTCCGTTACCTGCAAGTCTTGGACTCTATCAAGAACAGGAGGATGGTTGGTCTTTTCTGGTTCAATCATAAGCTTAATTACATTAGAATATCCCGAATAAGTCTGGACATTAAAAGCCCTGACACGGTAATAATACTCAATGCCAACGTTTACGTCTCTGTCAATAAAGTACTGCTTATTCTCAACTACTCTGGTTATTTCTTCAAAACTTACATCATCCAGGCCTCGTTCGATGATAAAACCGTCTTCGTTGTCAGAATTGTCCTTCCAGAACATATAGATGTTTCCTGAAGACATAGGCACCCCTGTTAGATAAGTAGGTGCATCTATAGGCTCTATTACTTCATTTACTGTAATGCTTATTGTTGCACTGTCAGAAAGTTCACCATCGGATACTAAAAAAGTAACATCATAAGTGCCGACCTGATCAGACGCCGGCCTCCAGCTTAAAAACTGGTTGATGAAGGTTGCTCCTTCAGGAAGGTTTTGGGCAGAATAAGTTAGGACATCTGCGTCAGGATCAGAAGCGGAAACAGTAAGTTCAAGTAAATTTCCTGCGTCAACTTCTTGATTATCTATCAGTTCAAATACCGGCGGCTGATTATAACCAGGGGTTGTAACCTCAGCAAAGCTGTAATCTGAACGGCCTGACTCTGTAAAAGCCTGAATCCGGTATTGATATCTTGTCTTAGGTGTTAATCTGTACTTATCAACCTGCATGCGGGTATTAGGACCAATGAGGGCAATAACCGTAAAAGGAAGGTCTTGCTCAAGATCTTTACGCCAGATCATAAAGCCTATTGTTTTGCTAAAACCATAACTCCAGCTCAAATGCACCTCTTCTGGTAATACCGCCCTGGCAGTAAAATCCCCTGGCGAAGTCACTTGTACTGGAGCTGATGGCCTTAGCTTGATAATATAATTTATAATATCGTTTCTTATATTGGTAAAAGCCGAATAATCAAGAGGATCGCTTGCATTAGACAAATCCTCGATTATTTCATCATAAAAACCGTAAACATCCGACTTTCCGGCATAATCGCTCCAATAGCTGGGACTTATCTTGTCTCGTAGGCTTTGAAGATAGTCCTGCGCTTGCTGTGCAAACTGATCATCGGGGTTTTCTCTAATCAATTTTTTAAGGGTGCTTATATATTTAGCGTCTTTTACTCCTTCTCTTATGCCTTCAAAGTCAACGGTCGGCATAAATCTTCCGTCTTTTGCGGGATAGACAAGAAGATAATCCTGTTTGCTGAAAGGATGACGGTATTGTGGGTGCAAATCAAAATCATTAAAAGGATCGACTATGGAAACAGCCATGGCATAGGAACCGATAATATCAGCATCAGTTCTTTCAGCCAATAAACCGTGTAAAAAACGCGAATAGATCATATTTTTTAATGTGGTTGTGCCGGTTGTATAATAGCCAAACTGGCCATTACTCTTTGAAAAACCCTCATCTTGATGGGTGCCGGCCCATACTTTGTAATCTACCAGGTCAGTCAAAGGCTCTATGACCCCTCCGGGCACAATATAGTTTCCGCTTTCAGCCGGAAGGTCGCATTTATTGCTGTAGGTTACGGTTGTTAATCCGCCGGCTTCTTTGATCAGCCTGAAAAGCCGGTCGCAAATAAGTCTTGGCCAGGAATAATTATTAGGCTCGTCACTTACAGAAAAAATAAATTCTACTCCCCGGTCACTGCCGATATCCATAAACAGCCTGATCAGGTCTTTAAAAGACTCCTGGAAATCCGGCTTGTTTAATTTTTCCCAGGTATCATAAACTTTAGTCGCTGATTCCGGGTAATATAGAGTCTTGTAGATTCCGTTCCAGATATCAGTGGGAAAATATAATATGCAATGATCCTTGATAAGTCCCTGGTCTATCATCTCATCGATCTTATCTTCAAAGTCAGCGGTATCGAAATCAATTGTGTTGCTGGAATTTTTTTTCATGCCTATATTCAGAACATCCATGATGGGAGTGAAGTCAGCTTCTCTGAATAAAGCGAAAGCTTGATTTAAATCGCTAGAAAGTGTGCGCGAATAAGGATCATGATATACATAATTAATGTAGGGGCATGGCTCGAGCTCAAAATCAAGGACAGTAAGCTTCATGGGCAAAGCATCAAGCAATTGGCCAAACCTGTCTCTTATCAGGACTTCACCGGTGTAGTCTCCTGCAGCAATATCTTTGGGAATATTCACTTTAAGCCATATCCTTTTTGAGGTCCCGGCCGGAATAGATAAAGTCGATAGCGGTTGCAGGTGGTCAGGGACCAAAGCATAAGCCTCAAAATATATAAGAGAGTTTGGCCTGGGCAGGTGTCGTTTTTTATCATAAACAATATGATAAATATCTATATCAGTTATAGAGCTGTTTTTTGAAGGGTTTACCAACTCCGAGGCTTCGAAATTTAAACCTTCCAATCCTTTTTCTGAATAAATTACAAAGCTCAAAGGCTCTATTTCGCCTCTGGCTGAAATAGCTGTCATAGATTTTATTGCTTGGGGCTGTATTCCTTTAAGCGCAGAAAATGTATTCTGCGATGGACCTGCCTCAAGAATCGGCTCATTGCTCATTACCAGAATAAAATCTTCAAAACGCGGCTTTGTATGTTCATAAACAGGTTCCATGGGGTCTCTTGAAAAAACAACCAAGTCTTCTGCAGGAACATCATAAGATAAAGGTTTGTTGTTAGCCGGTAAGGTTACCTCATAGAACTCGCTTAACTGCCTTTCTCTATTGGTAAACTCTTGATACTGGTCCTCAGATATGACATTTAGACTAACATAATCTAAAGGCATTACCAGGCTTCTGTCTACCCAGCCTATGGAAGGCATCTCTATTTTAAAGGTAAACTTTCCGTCTATTGCTTTAAGCATAGGGAATTCACTTTTTACATTAAAAGCATACTGGCTGTATTTCCAAAAAAGATCATTGTGGCCGGGCAAAGATGTAACTGCCAGATAGTCTTTATCTTTTGCTACTCTTGGGTCATTACAGACAAAGCCTATTTTTGAATATACCTTGACCCTGTGGTTAGCTGAAGTTACAGAGCCTCCATAGGTATCATCCACGAGGTCGCGATAGCTTATCTCAAGCAGCATAGGGCTTAAGGGATAGCCTTCTGCGTCTACGTTAAAAGCAGGAAATTCCAGTATCAATCCTTCTTTGTCGGCCTCTTCACAGCTGCAATCAGGGCTCTCGGGATCAATAAGGCAATCGCCATCATATTGGCTGGGTCTGCAGGCTGGGTCTCCTTTAAAAGGCACATATCTTCTGGGCTGAAGGTTCCTGTATGTTATACCGCTGACAACCCCACCCTCATCAAGGGCTTGCCGGCTATAAGAAATGTAGGGATTACTCTTTTTGTCTGCGGGGCCAAAATCAATATAAGCCGAACCAGGTTCATCCTTACAGCCAAAGGCATCAAAAAACCAGTTTCCTTTTTTGACTTCAATATTATCATAATAAACCGGATCATTATTCTCATAGGGGTAATGTCCATAAATTGTTATGCTGTAGCGGTGGCCTATGGTTGCGGCTCCTGAATCATCAAAAACCGGTATATGAAATATTGTTCCGGTACTGATCCACTCGCCGTCTCCATGGAAAATACCATCTACTAAAGTCTTTTCCTGCAAAGCACTGCCCTGGATGCGCCAGTCAAGATCTTTGACCCTGAAAAAACCATAGTGCGATTCTGAAGTTTTATATTTTAGGGAAAAGGAGTAATCGCTTCCCGGTGTAAGCCCGCTTATTACCTGGGTTATTTGCTGGATAGTGCCGCTGCCGGGAATAAATTCCAGACATGCACCTTCATAGCATCCTTTATAAACTATATTTTCCTGGGAATCTGCACTGTTAGAGGTTATTTTCCAGCTGTCGAAGCCGCTTTCAAAATCGGGGTTCTGCAAAAGATTAACTTGTTGACTATCAGCTTTGGCTGTAAAACTTAAAGGCGCTAAAAACAAAGCCAGTATGAAAACTAATATTTCAGATTGTCTAGGAAATCTATTTTTTCGGAAGGTTCCGGGTATATACAACATAAAAACCTCACTTTTTGTGTTGCGTATACCCTAAATTTTTATCTATATTAAAAAACCCTAAAGCAACTTTTAGTCACCTTAGGGTTCTAATGTTATCTCCTGCTGCGGCCCCGCTATCTTTTTATTTTTCTTAAGACCGGAAGCTTTGCGCCCTAAGGTTGCCCTTAGTTTGCCAATGTGTCTCTGTATTTAACTTTACCCCGAAAAGCAAATATTTCCAAGCTGAGAATCTAACTTTTTGAAACCGTTTTAATTCTTTGGTAAATAAGAAAAGGCTGTTTACTCATTTCTCAACTTTCAACAGCCTGGTCTATCCTACTTTCTTGTAGGTCATGTTTTTGTCATTCGGCATTGCGCCAATTTGAAAAGAAGCAGACTTTTTTGAGTTTTTTGGGTCCTCCATTAAAATGTAACCTGCCGCTCATATTTCAACAAT